>CASBQB010000103.1 GCA_949127655.1 Chroococcales cyanobacterium PMM_0086
ATTACCGCACTTGCTGCGTCTATTTCCTGTGTAAGTTTATTAATAACTTGTTCAATTTGATCCTGACCAAACCAAGATCTTAATCTCTGTCCGTAAGTGTATTTTAGTCCTTCTCTTGTCGGGCTATCATCTAATACTTGTGAGATATATTCTTGTAAAAAGTCTTTTTCGATAGGTAAATAATTAGGTTCTGGAAAGTAAAAATCTTTTGGTTCTTCTGTGACAATTGCCATCAAGTTAATTAATTCTTGCCACTTTCCATCGTAACCAGTCGGTCTAATTGTGCCAGTATTTTTAATTCGGTGCAGAATTTTAACCCAGACTTCGGCAATTGTTTTACCCTCTATTCTATGTCCATATCTTGCACCTGGTAAAACTGTTGGTATATTTTCTACCTCAGGAAAGCTTAAAGGTTCTCCCCAACTTTCTTTTTTTTCTTTAGCTAAAGTTTTAATTATATTCAAGCATTCTGATAGAGATTTAACTTCTTGATAATCTATTGATCTTCTGAGTGTTTCCAAAGCCTCCTGAGAAATTTCATAATCTATATATCCTGTAACTGAAGAATTAATCAGCCAACATTCTCTATCTAAGTCACTTTTTCCTTTAATAAAGCCCTTCTCAAAAAACTCTAATAAACATTGACAAGAACCTGAGTTTCGATCCTCTCTTGTGCTATTCAATATCACTAAATATCTGACTTGTGGGTTAAGTAGTAAATTCCGAATCAAAAAGCTGATCCCTCTAGTCGGACTGTAAAGATTCCCAATAACTGCATACAAGTCAGAGGTTAGTTTGTTAGCTACACTTTGTCTCACTGTCCACCCAGTGATTATGGCTGTCTGTCCGTAGCCCAAAATTAGTTGATTAGGTTTATAATGAGGACTATACATCTGTAGGCATGGCAACTAAATAATCTTCTCTATATATTTTACTATATTTCGATGAATTTTTTCTATTGTTTCTCTCCCGTCTATGGTTATTACTAAACCAGAATATTCCTCTAATATTCTTAAATAGTTTTCGCTAACTCTCAGGAGTTTTTCTCTATTTTCATAAACTTCTAAGTAATTTCTTTTACAGATCCTTTCTAAAGATATTTCCACAGAAATATCAATATAGATCAACATATCTGGCTGCGGAAAGTTACAGTTTAAATGCTTTACCCATTTAAAATCTTCTCTAGTATTACTATTGTAAGCTATCGAAGAAAAATAATATCTTGTACATATTACATTGATGTTTTTTTCTAGTAAAGAAAGAACTCCATTAGTCTGATTAAAAACATGATAATAACGGTCTGCAGCAAATAAAAGAGCCATCTGTTGGTCAAATTGTTGCTGTTCTTTAAAAGAAAAAATATTGTTTTTTAAGGCTTCTCTAAGTAATTTCCCCATCTCACTATCTGTAGGTTCAGAACTAACAATAGCCTTTTTTGCTTGACTCTCTAGATAGCCTTTTAAAAGGTTTGCTTGTGTCGTTGTTCCTGAACCATCAATTCCTTCTAAAACAATAAATTTACCGATCATAATTTTCGCCAAATAAACCAACTTTTCAGCCAGCTATTGATTTTTTTCCTCTGGTCTTTTTCTAAAGCATCTAAAGCAGACTGATAGATTATTTGAGAGTAACTTAGAAAAGGAAAGGGAAGTTTTAATAGTGAGTTCAAGGTGAGTCTTTGTCTGATGGCAAGAGTAAGCATACCAACTAATTCTTCTGTTTCCTCTCCTACAATTGTAGCACCAACTAAGACCAGATTGCTAGAAGCTATCAACTTTATAAATCCAGTATTTTCATCAGATATTTGTGCTTTTAAGTTTGTTTTAAAATACATTTTTCCTACTAAGATAGGGCGCTTAAAATGATTCTTTGCTTCTAGTTCTGTGTAGCCTATTTGCACGAATGCGGGCTTAATATAAATAACTTGAGTAGGGCAGGATTTGGTTAATCTATAGATAGGAAGAAAAAGACTATTTTTGACAACGATCTCAATTTCTTCTGTATTGGGATAGAGACAACTTTCAGCAGTAAAGCTATAAATAGAAGGATGGTCAGTTCGCAATTTAGAATCTACTTGAGTTTGTTTTAAGTCTATTCCCATGGCTTCCAGATTCAAACCAGCTAAATTAGGCTTGAAGGGATAAATCACAATAATCTCATCTGTTTCTATAGCCCGGTTGCCAACTTGTAACCATTTTTTGTGATTAATTTGGCGAGCTTGTGTAACAGAACATTCAAGAATAAGATTAACTCCAGCTACTTTTAAGATAGTCTGAATCAGTTTAAAGGCTTCAAAATCAAGTTTTTTAAATACATTATTGTCTTCTATAATAAGGGTAACAGATTTACCTAATTGAGCCAAATACTGAGCCAATTCGATAGCCAGAGTATGTTGAGCAATAATTGTTAAATTAGGTGGTAATTTTTTAAAAGTATTTTCATCTTGAAAATCTAAAAAGGTGAGATAACCAGTTTCTTCTAATCCTGAAATATTAGGTAAAAAAGGAGAACAGTCTACAGCTAAAAGATAAGAACGTGAACGGAGGATTCTTTGATTAACAATAAAAGCTGGTTGACGACGACGGCAGAATTCACCCTCCCCCTCTATGACCTCAATTCCTTGCTCACTTAAAAGGGCAGTAGAATACTGATCATTAAGAGAATTGAGAACTTCACAAGCGTAGGCAGAAGCAGAAAAAGGATATCTTGTTTGTAAGGGTAAATCAGTGAAAGGAGAATCAGTCCAACCATTGAGAACCCTAATTAAGATAGCTGACCAAAGGGGTGCATGGGGACTAGAACTAGTTTGCACTAAAGCGACTCTTGCTTTAAAACTAGAAGCTCGAATGGCAGTCAGAATACCTGCTAAACTATTGCCAATGATCAGCAAATCATAGTCAAAGGACATAAGAAGTTAAAGCCTTTAAAAGACGCTGATTATCTTCAAAAGTACGAAGAGCAACCCGAAAATAAGCACTGCCCAATTCTGGAAAACTGAGACAATCTCGAATTAAGATTTTATGTTCGGTGAGTAATTTTTTTTGTAGATCGGGGGAAGGATATCTAGTATGTACTAAAAAAAAATTAACAGCACTCCTTCTAGGTCTTAATCCCTGAATATTCTTAAGGCCTTCAAACATGACTGAACTATTCAAAGCTAACCAGTTCCAGGTTAGTGCTTGAAAAGCATCGTCTTTAATGACTGCCCGAGCTACAGCATCAGCTAAAATATTAACAGGCCATGGGTCGCGCCAGTTTTGCCAACGCTTTAAACGTTCGGGATGGGCGACTGCATAGCCTATACGTAAACCAGGTAGACTATAAAATTTAGTCAGTGACCGCAGGATAACTAGATTTGGATGCTCCTCAATTAAGGGAATGAGACTTTCTGGTTCAGCTAAAAAGTCCATGAAAGCCTCATCTAGGACTATTAAGCCATAGTCTTCTAATAGAGGTAAGATTTGTGCTTTAGTCCAGAGGTGTCCAGTTGGGTTGTGAGGATTATTCAGAATAAGTCCAGCACTTTCTCCTGTCGCTTTAGACTGCCACTCTCCGTTTTTTAAGTCTAGAGGACAAGAGAGTAACTCTAGGTCAAATGCTCGCAAAGCACGGCCGTAGTCGGCAAAAGCGGGGGTTACTAGATTAACTTTTTCTAATTTGGAGAGATCCCAAGCAGCCCAGGTTAGTAATTCAGCAGAACCATTGCCAGGCAAGATCCAATCTGGTGACAATTGATGCTTTTGGGCTAAGGCAGAGCGCAGTTCAGTGTAATTAGGATCTGGGTAATGAATGAGATCCCCAAGACTATTTTCAATGGCTACTAGAGCGCTTTTGGGCGGGCCTAGGGGATTAATACTCGCAGAGAAATCACTCAACTGTGAAACCAGGCAGTCAGCTATTGCAGCTGCCCAGTCTCGATTGCCACCATGTGTAGGTCTTTTCAAGGCAGGAGTATCTATTCTTCTTCGGAAGAAGAAGAAGAATTGACTGAAGCAACTTTTTCCTTGAAGAGCTTTCCTGCAGAAAAAGCTGGAACGGTAGTTTCTGGAATGATCATTTTTTCATTGGTTTTGGGGTTGCGTCCTTCACGTTTCTGACGCTTTCTGGCTTCAAAAGTACCAAATCCTACTAATGTCACTTTATCACCGCTAGAAACAGCATCCATGACTGCTTCTATGGTTGCTGTGATTACGGCATCTACTTGTTTTTTGGTCGCTGTTGTGCGCTGAGCTACTTGATCTACTAATTCACCTTTATTCATCTAATACACTCCTTATTTTTTGTTAATTGGCATTTTTTTAGATTAGCAGAGATGACCTGTTAGTCAAATCTGTTGTGTTTATAAACTTCCAAATGCTGATAGGCTCAATATTTCACTGAATCATTCTAAGCTGTATTTGTCCAATAGTGAAGCCTAAAACCTGGAATTTCCCGATATTTCAACAATTTTTTCCTTTTTGGGGCTTTTTCCAGGTTTAGCTAGTAATTAACTACTCATTATTCGGGTTACCTTTAAAAACTTACTTTTGCAGTGGAAAGCCTTGTCTTTTTAGAAGGTCTGCAGCTGTAGGACTTGGATTAAAGTTATAGCCAAACTGACTGTTAGCGTTATCATTAATCAATTGAGGTGTCAATAGAATGATCACTTCTTGACGAGAATTTTCTGAAGAAGTACTTCTAAAAAGAGCGCCTAAGATAGGTATATCTCCTAATATTGGCACTTTTTTAACTGTTGTGCGGTCTGCTTCGGTGATAATTCCCGAAAGGATCAGGGTTTGACTATCCCGCAGACGAATTAAGCCTGAACTGAGTTCTCGCCGACTTAAGAGGGTCAAAGTGTTAGTTGATTCAGCACCACCACTACTGAATTGGACCGTTGAACCAGGACTAGCAATAGAAGGACTGACCGAGAGATTGACAAAGCCGTTATCGTCGATCTTATCAATATTCACCGTTAAGATCAGCCCAGAATCGGCTAGAACTGGGGTAGTAGTTCTCACTCCACTGAGAGGGTCAACTTGTGTGGATACACTTTCGAGGACTTTTTGGGTCAATCTTACTGTCGCTTCTTGTCCCTCTTGAACGACTAGAGTTGGATCTGTAAGAATTTTGGCATTCCCATTCTGAATTTGGGTTTGTATAGTTAATAAGAAACGGTTAGGGGTTTGAAATAGACCAGGAAATCTATAGGTTATAGGTCCAGATACAGGAATGTCGGTTACCCCTGGTTGGAATGGGTTTTGGAAAGTTCCAAAGTTGGGACGGGGGGACGCGGTTGAGGTAGCGAAAGGGCTTGTCGTATCGGCGAAGGGGGCGTTAGCGACTCGATCTAGAAACGGTTCTAAAACAGGGGGATTAGCGATAGTCGATGCTAAAGGAATAATCGGTGCTAAAAACCCGCCAGGTTGACCTGCTTGAGCCCTAGATGCAGGGTTATTATTACCAAAGTTGAGTAAAGCAGCCCCGTTATCTTGCAGGAAATACCCATCATTAAACCCGAAGGAAAAGCTACTATTAAAATCCTGGGTATTTCTCAAGTTAATGTCGATTACTTTTACATTGACCGCTACTTGACGACGACGTACATCTAATTGAGTTAAGAAAGAGGTTGCTACTTCTACTTGTCGTGGCTCTCCTACCAGGGTGATTGTATTGAGCCTATCGTCAGTTGAGACAGATAAGCCTGTTAATAGTAAGGGAGAACCTCCAATCCTTGTACTAGCACCTTGGACGGATTTTAGTTCTGCTGGCTGTTCTACTCGACGCACAACTCGATTGGTTATCGGGTCGGTAATTTCCTGAACTTGTGTGACAAGACGTTGAAAGTCAGCGCCTTGAGATGCCAGAAAGATCCCCGCGCTGTTAGCTTTAACTTGGTTTAAACGTAGGCTACGGCTGATTAAATTTCTTGCTCCATTGGGTAAGTTAGCACCAATAAAGATAGTCCGACCCCGACGGTTCGCTTTTAAACCAGAAATCATCAGAACTGAGTTAAAGACCTCTTGTACTGGTTCATTGGCTAAATCTAGAGAAACGGTTGGATCTGGTGTGACTACTGCTCCGCCTCCTGGAGCACTGGGATCACTAGCTGCTGGGGCATCGGTGAAAACAAGATTGAGTCCTGCATAGCGGGCTAGTACAGCTAGAACTTCTTTGGCTGGTGCTTGCCTTAAGACTAAACGGGGAACAATTGCCCTTGTTCCTAAATCTACTTGGTCTGCTCCTGCGTTGATATTAGAGACGGATATATCGCCGACTGGGGGAGCCACAGCCCTAGGTAAATTTGGAACTACAGGTACATTTACGGTTCCCTGATTGAGAAGTGGATCATTTTGACTAGTATTAGATTTGATAATAATCTCAGGGTTGGGTACTAGAATGTCAGGGGTTTCAGTTGGGGGACGTTCTGTTGCTTGTGCTAGTAGCTGTGTTGGCTGATTTTCTAAATCTTGTTGAGATATTTCTTCACCTGCTGCTAAACTGGGCGCAGCTAGCAAAATTACTAGACCTGCACTACTGTTAATTAGGGATTTTTGTAGCTTTTTCATTGTTCACTCCTCATCTTTAGTTGCTGAAAAATCTAGTATTTAAATTGATTATTTTTTCGCTGGTTCTGCTGGTGGTGGACTAGCAGCAGGCGCTGGAGGATTTAATTTAGCCATTTCATCAGGTGAAAGAGGAAAAATCAAATCTAATCTAAATGTCGTTTTTACCTGAGAATTTTTGCCCTGTTCATAGATAATTTTGCCATCTTTGTATTGAGTTTTGATTATGTTGGTTGGCTGCGCTTCTGGCAATGCGGCAACAGCTTTGAAATTTTTAACTAAGAGTAGTGGTTGTAGTCTTTCTACGTCTCTCATTAGTTCATGAACTTTTAAAAAGTCTCCTTGAACATCCAGGTTAAAGGTTGTTCTTTTTAATTTGTTATTGACTAATAGACCTAATGATCCATCTGAGACGACCACTGCTTTGTTGTCAGGTGTAAAACTGCTTAGAGTTGCTTGGCGAATTCTGACAAGCCTATTGAGATCTAACAATAGAGTATCTGCTGAGCTTTCATTAGCAAATAAACTATAAGCTGTTGTTTGCAGTTTTTTAGCTTGGCTTATTTCCTGTTCAACTTGCGTCAGTTTACTCTGATAATTCCCGTTTTTTTCTGTAGCTAGCTGTTGTTCCTTCTCGGTTTCTTGGGCTTTTAGCTGGTTGTATTTGTCATAGTTCGGTGCTCCAAAAGTCATCCAAATATAAATGGCTCCTAGAATTCCTAATACTCCTAAGCCAATTCCGCTGTTAAGAGGTGTAAAGGTAATCCCAAAAGCTGATGGATATTCACGTTCTTCGAGCAGTGTTTTATCCCCAGTTTCCTCAGCAAATGTCATGGTTGAATTAGTCCTTCTCTTTTAAGAGTCTTCAAACGAGTTACTAGTCCAGCAGCACCTTTTTCTTGTAATTCCTGAATTAGTTTCTCTCCGGGAATAGTATTAAGTACGGTGCTAATACTGTACTTAACCTGTTGTTCAGGAAACTTGATGGTAATCACTTCTTTTGGGGTTTTCACTGTTAAGGTACTTTTTTCCTGTTGCCAAGAACTGCCTTTGGGTAAATTCTTGGGTCTGACGAACTGACTTTCTTGAGTGACAAGTTGTGCGGTTTCTATTTTGGTCTTTTCGGGATTCAGAAAAGATGACTTTTTGAGAGTCAGTAAGAAATCATTAACACTTTCAAAATCTTTAGCTAGTCCAGATAACTTGATTTGAGTGACTGGAACTCCACCTGTGTCAACACTAGCTGGTAGATCTACTTGTTCAACCGAGTCTAGAGACATTCCTCTAGGCATTTGATCGCCTAAATCTTGCAGCATAGCTGAGACAGATTGTACTTGACTAAAAACATTGACAATTGCTTGGGTCTCTTCTTTGATTTTTGCCAAGTCTTGTTGTAGTGTTGCTACTTTTGCTTTATTGGCTTTAAATGCTTTGAGTTTTTCGTCAAGTTGTTGAATATTTTTTTGAGATTGTTCTACTTGTCCATTAATGTACCAAGAAAAGCCTCCCGCAGTAGCTACACCAAGTACTAGTACTCCTACTCCAATCAACAAAGGAGTTTGTTCTCCTAGATCAAATCCTGCTCTTGTTACTTTAGAAGATGTACTTTTAGCATCCTCCGTCAATTGACGGTCTTTGAGAAAATTGATCTCTAAATTAAACATCTTTCTTATGCCTCTCTCAATGCTAATCCCAGGACTACTCCTAATCCTGGTCTTTGAATAGCAGCAATCTCTTTATCTATATTTAGTGATAGTGCTGAAATAGGATCAATCTGCATTGCTGGTAGGCTGAGCCTTTGTGTAAAAAATTCATCTAGTTGACCTAGTCCTGCACCAGGTCCTGCTAAAAGAAGCTGAGCGACTTCTAAATCTTCACTCTGATTCAGATAAAAATTAATAGAACGCCGCAATTCATCTGTTAGTTCACCCAGTATCCTAGTTAAGGAACTCATTCCAGGGTTAACGGCTGTGCCTTGTGTACTTAAACTATCAAAGCGAGTAGCTGGAATAGACATTCCTTGTAGTACTTCTGGGTTACGCGAGACGGGTAGATTCATTGCTTTAGCTAAGGCATTTTGCATTTGAAAGGTTCCAATTGGAACGGTTCTGGAAAATTGAGGACCTCCATTAACAATAATGGCAATTTCTGTATTATCAAATTCAATATCCACTAAAACAACTGCCTCTTTATCGCCAAATTGCTGTAGTTGCCCTCTAATAGTTCGCATCAGAGCAAAACTGTTCACTTCTAACACATCTATCTGTAGATTAGCCTGTTTGAATGTATCAACATAGGAGTCAGTAATTTCTTGACGGGTTCCCACTAGTAGAACATTCACCTTTTCTATGCCATCGTCGTCTTGGAAAAAGTCTAGTTTTTGATAATCTAAATCTACCTCCTCTCTGGGATAAGGCAAACAGAGAGATGCTTGTTGGTTAATTATTAATTCTCTTAATTCCTGATCATCTAATTCTGATGGTACTGGTATAATACGAATTATCGCTTCGCGCATGGGAACTGCGGTGGCCACTCGTTTAGCTTTAATCTTGTTATCTGTTACCAGTTGTTGAATTGTTTCTGCTAAAGCTACAGAATCAGCAATTTTCCCTTCCTCAAATACTCCTTCAGGCAGTTCTGCTGAGCAATATTTGACCAGTTTATAACTTTGACCTTGTTTAGCTAATTGAGCTAGATTAACCCTTTCAGGTGTGATTTCCAGACCAATTCCGGTACTTTTATTAGGAAAGAGCTTCTTAAAAGGATTTATCATAATTCATTATTCCTGGTGGCAAAAATCAGGGCAAGATTCCACGGTTTTGCTGTTATCTTACCCAATTTACTCTAGATTTGTCACAAATACTTAAATCAGTCTTGGTCTTGGGTTCGGTATTTTCTGGAGGATTCTGCAAAAACCTGCTAGTATTATTGAATGAGCAGGTTTAATTGGTGGCATCGGTTCATTAGTTGGGTTGTTTTAGGCTGGCTACTGGCTGGATTAATTAGTTGTAATGCACCGTCTTCTTTACCAAGAACAGAATTAAAGTTCTGGACTATGCAGCTTCAGCCAGAATTTACAACTTACTTTGAACAGCTAATCACCAAATTTGAAAACCTTAATCCAGAGATCAAGATTCATTGGGTAGATGTTCCCTGGGAAGCAATGGAAAGTAAAATACTATCTGCTGTTTCTTCCAATACTGCACCTGATGTGGTGAATCTTAACCCTAATTTTGCTTCTCTTTTGGCGACAAAAGGCGCTTGGCTCAATCTTAATTCTCATCTTTCTACTGAAAATATTCAACAGTATTTACCGAAGATTTGGCAGGCTAATGTACTAAATCAAGAAACTTTTGGTTTACCTTGGTATTTAACCACTCAAATTGTCCTCTATAACAGAGAAATTTTAGAACGAGTCGGAGTAGATTCTCCCCCGACCAACTACGAGGATCTAGCTGTCTTAGCAAAAATAGTCAAGGAAAAAACTGGTAAGTATGCTTTTTTTATGACTTTTGTCCCCAATGATTCAGCCGAGGTTTTAGAATCTCTAGTTCAAATGGGTGTTCAATTAATCGACGAGCAAGGAAAAGCCGCTTTTAATAGTCCTGCAGGAGTCGCTGCCTTTAAATATTGGGTAGATCTGTATCAAAAAAACTTGTTGCCACCAGAAGTATTGACCCAAGGACACCGCGAGGCCATTGAATTATATCAAAGTGGACAAGTGGCCTTACTGGCAACTGGGGCAGAATTTCTTAAGAGTATTAAAACAAATGCTCCGATAATTGCTAAAGTAACAGAAGCAGCCCCTCAAATTACGGGAAAAACAGGAAAAAGAAGCGTTGCGGTGATGAATTTAGTTATCCCTCGTGATAGTAAACAAACTGCAGCAGCCCTAAAATTTGCCCTCTTTGTCACTAATACTCAAAATCAACTCAAGTTTGCTAAAGCTGCCAATGTTCTCCCCTCGACAGTAGAGGGAGTCAAAGAGTATCTAGAAGCAATTAAGCAAGAAAAGGTCAACTCCTCTCTCTTAGAAGCACGTCAAGTAAGCGCTAGACAGCTTAAAGTAGCAGAAGTCTTAATACCACCGCGCAAAGATCTCAATCAATTACAGAAGATACTCTATGAAAACTTACAAGCTGCCATGTTAGGGTATAAAACTGTGGAAATAGCACTCAAAGAAGCTGC
>CASBQB010000104.1 GCA_949127655.1 Chroococcales cyanobacterium PMM_0086
CTAGTCTAGATGAAATGTTCGGTAGTCCAACTAGTCCTAGTCTAGATGAAATGTTCGGTAGTCCAACTAGTCCTAGTCTAGATGAAATGTTCGGTAGTCCAACTAGTCCTAGTCTAGATGAAATGTTCAGTAGTCCAACTAGTCCTAGTCTAGATGAGATATTTGTTGCGCAGGATGAATTGTCACCATTGAGTTTAGATGAGTTACCTCAACTCGATCTTTCTCCTGTTCCTACTCAAGAAGATTCAACTAGTGAGATTTTTAGCGAACGGTCAGAACTTTCCGTCTCAGAATACCAGGAACTTCCTCAAGAAAAGCTAGAAGAAGTAATAGAATCAATCCAAGCACTCTTTGCTCAACTTCCCCCAGTATCTGAAGTTGAAAATATTCCTGAAGAAACAATTAGTACCAAGGTTGCTGCGGTAGAAAATGAGCAAGAGATTAAAACACAGCAGGTTAGTCCTACTCTTTCTATTCGTGTCGCTTTTGAACGTCTAGAGAAAATGAGTAATTTAGTTGGAGAGTTATCTATTAATCGGAATAGTCTCTCTCTACAAAATGAACAGATTCAATCAACTGTTAAAGAACTTTTGAATCGTTTTAGTCGTTTTGCCCGAATGACAGGTAAACTGCGGGACCTCTCAGACAAATTGATTCTAGCGCCTCTCAAGTCCCCCAATAGACAAGTGCAGCCCGATTCTTCTTTGGCTGAATTTGATGTCCTGGAGATGGACCGCTATAGCCTACTATATGGACTACTGCAAGACATTTTAGAGGAGATGTTACAACTAGAAGAATCCGTCGATGACGTGGTATTATTTGCTCGCACTTCCAACCAGACTCTAGAACAGCAACGCCAAATGCTACAGGGTCTAAGGGACGAATTGATGTGGGCACGTATGTTACCACTAGGAGAAGTACTGGGTCGGTTCCCTCGTCTACTCCGAGACCTTTCTAATAAATATCATAAGCCAGTTCAACTACAGGTTACAGGTCATAATGTCTTGGTTGATAGAATCGCTTTAGAAAAACTCTACGATCCTTTGGTACATTTGTTGCGTAATGCCTTCGATCATGGAATTGAACCATCTTTACAAAGAGAACAACTAGGCAAGTCTAAGGAAGGGAAAATCTTAATTCGTGCATATCACCAAGGAAACCAGACTATTATTGAAGTTCAAGATGATGGAAAAGGTCTATCTTTAGAGAAAATTGGTCAGCAAGCAGTTAAAGCAGGTTTGATAACGCCTGAAGAATTAACAACCATCCCCAGAGAAGATCTCTCTAATTTAATCTTTGAACCAGGTTTCTCGACTGCAGAGGAGGTTAGTGAGTTGTCTGGCCGAGGTGTAGGATTGGATGTAGTCAGAGATCAGGTACGATTACTCAAAGGAACGGTCACCGTCAGTAGTAGTCCAGATAAGGGCACAACCTTTAGTTTACGTCTTCCTCTGACAATGACTATTGCTAAATTGTTGGTTTGTTTAGTACATAATTCACAATCAGCCAAAAATATAGCCGTTGCTATTCCTTCTGATACCATTGAGGAAATAATCATCCCTAATCCTCTACAAATCAAAACTTCAACAGATAATAAGTTCTTATACTGGCAAGATAATCTGATCCCCATTTATCCTCTGCAAGAGTATTTGAATTATAACTGTCTGATCCCTGAAACTTTTAGTTCTAAAGCCATTACACCAGTTCCAATACCCGAAGAATGGTGCTCTCCTTTACTATTGATTCGTCAGGAACAGAGTATCTTCGCGTTAGAAGTGAACCGTCTCTTGATTGAACAGGAATTAGTGGTTAAACCCTTTGGAAGAGCAATTACCTCACCATCCTATAGTTATGGTTGTACAATTCTAGGGGATGGAGCACTAATACCAGTAGTGAACGCTGCTTTACTAATCGAACAGGTACTACAATCAGAATCTGGAATTCCCGTCGTCCCTACTCTACCGATGCTACAGCCAGAAGTCCCGGCTATCTTGGTTGTAGATGATTCAGCCACGATGCGCCGAACTTTAGCTTTAACCTTACAAAAATCTGGCTATCGTGTCATACAAGCTAAAGACGGGAAAGAAGCTTTAGATCAACTACAAGGAGGTGCCCAGGTACGAATGATCATCTGTGACGTAGAAATGCCAAACATGAACGGCTTTGAGTTCTTAGGACAACGTCGTCAAGACCCAAAATTAAAGACAATTCCTGTGATTATGTTGACTTCACGAGGCAGCCAAAAACATCGCAAATTAGCAGATTATCTCGGAGCAAATGCTTATTTCACTAAACCCTTTATTGAACAACAGTTTCTCAAAGAAATTAACAATATTTTATCTCCAGCTTCTAGTATTGAGCAAGTTACTTCATTGACTAACTAAATATGACTAACCCAATTTCGACTTCTCCAGTCAGAAAAAAAACACTTACCCGTTTGGAAAAGATCTTGATCTTCCCCATAGGCCAACTTAATCTAGGTTTAAAAATTGATAGTGTGCAAAAAATTATCAAGTATCTTCCTATACAGAGCAGTGGTCTAAGTCCTTTTGGGGTAATTCATCTAGAAGAACAAGAGATATCCGTTATTGATCTGCATCATCTATTATTTAAAGAAAAAGATCCAATAGCTTATTCTCAAGATGGACACATTATCTTGACACGCCAACTGCAGAGAGAGTCTTTCGCTATCTTAGTAGCTAAACCACCCTCTTTAATTGATGTTCCGCTTTCAGAAATTCGGATTTTACCAGAGAGCTATCGACGTTCTGATACACTAGAAATTGCTAGTCATGTTACAGTCATTCCCCATCAAGATGACCCCCTCACTATCTTTATTTTAGATGTCCCCTATCTCTTGGAAAAATTTACTCAAAAAAATTAGTGACCCTTTTAAGGATCAGTCTTTTTTAAATTCTTTACACTTTTTAGAGAAATTAGTTGCAAAGGTCTTATCGTTAGCTCTAGTTTTTGTCATTATCTTCTCAGTTGTGGAGCTATTCATTCTTCTGATAGAAGACATGATTAAAACTACTCCTGATAACTTTTTTAAAGAAGATTTACTGAATATTTTAGGACTATTTCTTAATGTTTTAATCGCCTTAGAAGTCTTAGAAAATATCACGGTATATCTTAAAAAACAGACGTTTTTAGTTGAACTTGTCGTGGTAACTTCTTTAACAGCAGTCGCGCGTAAGATCATTATCTTTGATCTTAAAAAGTACTCTAGTATAGACTTAATCGCTTTGAGTACTTCTATCCTAGCTCTTTCGATTAGTTATTGGCTATTACGACGTAGCAACAAGAGTGATGAGAAGTAATAATAATGATAGTATTAACTCAAAAAACATTAGATAGTGCTAAAGATAATACTTTTTTGAGCCTCTCTCTGACAGCCGAGGAAAGGACAAAATCTCGTCGCCCTTGTTTGACAGATGATGGTCTAGAACTATATTTGCAATTACCTAGAGGAACCTTATTAGAGGACAGAGATATTCTGACCACAGAAGAACAATCTATTCTAGTTGAAATTAGAGCCAAATCTGAGCCTGTTTTAACAGTTAAAGGAGAAACAAAACTAACTTTAATGCGGGCTATTTATCATCTAGGTAACCGTCATATTCCCCTAGAAATAACTTCAGAATATTTACGCCTTTCTCCTGACCCTGTTCTAGAAACTCTCCTCAAACAAATGGGACTAGAAGTAAAATATGAACAAAATCCTTTTTTTCCTGAAAGGGGAGCTTATCATTTAAGCTAAAAAATGCTGTATATATCAAGATGGTTGGATGGTCGTTTTTCAAATGCGATGACTCATAATTTTAGATGATTTGAGATGATAAACTAAAAGAGAACTCCCTTAAGGCTAACTAGAAGATTTCCACATCAAGGCAATTTCTCAGAGGACTCTAATATGACTGTTGAGACAGAGACCTTAATACTCAAAGCTATTGAAAAACTAGACCAAAAACTAGATAATTTCATTGGAACTAGTAACCAAAAGTTTGATGACGTTAATACATCACTAACTAGTATTCAAGTCAATCAAGCCAAATTAGAAGGTAAAGTAGAGACGTTAGCTGTAGAGATTCAAAATATTAAAGAAGATGTCAAGGAAATAAAAACAGAACTCAAAGAGACTAAAGAACAACTCGGTTCAGAAATTAAAGAGGTCAGAACAGAACTCAAAGAGACTAAAGAACAACTCGGTTCAGAAATTAAAGAGGTCAGAATAGAACTCAAAGAAACTAGAAATGAGGTATCTGGACTATATAAATGGGTAATAGGTCTAATTCTTAGTGTTATAATAGGTGGAGGTGCAATCATCTTTAGAGTCTTTGACTTATTCCCTAAAGCTTAAAATACTGTGGGTCTCTTCTAATATAGCCCAAGGACTTCTTGAGAAAAAATTTCAACCCTAATTAAGGTAACCAAAGAGGTTTAGAACCTGGATAGAGTTGTTCTAAAAGAACTTTGCCGGGAGGTTGATTGTTTTTGAGACGGGTTTCTAAATCTGGTAGAGGAAGTAACCAAAGGGTAGTATTGCTAACGGAAAAATATCTAGGTACTAAGGCAAGGTTGGCATTCCCGATAGCTTGATCAAACAATAACCCTACCCCATCAGGAGAGATACTTATTTGTAAACCTTGTGTTTGAGGAAGAGAGACAAGCGGAAACTCCTGACGAGTATCTAGTTTAAAAACAGAAAGATAATTAGCTTCTTGAAACTGTCCCGTTGGAGATTGCAGTAAATCCGTCTTAGCACAATAGATAGTTCTTTCTTGTCTAGGCTCAAATCGACAGGCTGTAATAGGGTAAAAACTGCGAAATAGTTCTTTACTGGTGCCTTGAAAATTGACTAAAACCAGTGAACGAGTATAGTTATTATTACTCTTCACCATAAGTGCTTGTGATCCATCCCGTGAGAAATCCAGAACACCTTCATAATCTGGAAAAACTTGAGCGGGGAGTGCTTCCCTAAAAAGAGGTAGCATAGTCACTCCTTCTCTTTGTTTAAGGGCGATTCTTTGTCCGTTGGGAGTTAGTTTAAACTGTCCTCCAGGAATTCCTAAAGGTTTATTGTTTCCCTCTTTTGTGATTAACCAGAGTCCTGCATCCGCGGGGTTCTTAAGATTTTCACGTTCAACAATTAGGGTTTGTCCATTTCTAGAAAGATCGAATCTAATATTTGTATACTGCTTGCTATCTAGTACAATATGCAGTTTCCCTACAGGTTCAACAACTGCCACTCCACGACTTTTTAAACCAGTAGAGACACTGTAGAGTTGTTGCCTAGAATTGCCAACTTCTCTACTGCCTCGACTATCATAGGCTAGAAAAAAGATTTTTTCCCCTCTAGGAGCAATTTTAAAATCAGTAATACTCAAATCAGCAGGAGTGAGAATAGTCTTTTCTCGTTGAGTAATGTTATAGAGAATAAGTCGCCCTTTTTCTTGATTAATTGTACCTAAATAAGCAAAAGCACGGTCACTTGTCGTAAAAAATCCCACAAAAGAGGGTATTATCTTTTGGTGATCAGCACTTTTAACATTGTTGAGCCTAACTTGATAAGTAATACCATAAATAGGTACTTCCAAGAGAGTATAAAACAGCTTATTTCTAGACCAACTAATTTTTCCATTGAGGGGAGGTTGTAAATTGAGTCCCTGTTCAGCAGTGGTCGGATTAACAGCCCTGTTAAAAGTTAGACTAAATACTCTATCCCAAGCACCAATCTTTTGCTTATTCCAAGAGAACTCACTAATCTTTAAGGGGGTTTGATTACTTCGATAGACTAAACCAGCGATCGCTATAGTCATAACCACTATAGAACCAAAAATCAAGCGATCAAAAAAAGGGCTTTGTGCGCGTAGCCTAACGAATGGTGTGCTCATAATTTTTATTTACTTCTTCAGCAAGACTAAAAAAATCTTTTTTGTTTAAATGTTAAGTTATCAGTGTTTGTTTAATCTAAACCAATGAATCAAGTCAATCTGCGTCAGCGAATCGAGCGAACTTTAATAGCGGGACTATTTGCTAGTGGAACGATTTGGACTATTCCTCCCATTAGTCTATCAGCTCAAGCAGCTCCTGAAATCAATGACAATTGTCACTTCGGATCACAGGATATTGCTCTCAAAGAGACTTTAAGACAATCCATACTCAAAGGCAATAGTAAAGATCAAAGTGAATATAATAATGTACTCAAGCGTCATTCTGAGACTTTACGCCAATGTCGTTCTAAAAGCTGGCTTCAAACTCAGGCAATATGGTTAAGACTGTACCCTTGTGATAGCAGAGAAGGAGCAATTGATGAGATTTTAGACCGCGTTGTCAATCGTGGCTATAACGAGATCTATTTAGAAGTCTTTTACAGTGGACAAGTCTTACTTCCTAAAGCTGACAATCGCACAGTCTGGCCTTCTATTCTAGATCGTTCAGGCAAGGATAATGTGGATCTTTTAGCAGAGACCATCAAAAAAGGACACCTGAGAGGTTTAAAGGTCTATGCTTGGCTGTTCAGCTTGAATTATGGTTACCTCTATGGACAAAGAAGTGATCGCCAGATGGCTATCTCTCGTAATGGTAAAGGTGAAAATAGTTTAGCTTTTGTTGCGGATCAATCTCAACTCTTTGTTGATCCTTATAGTACCCAGGCTAGAGAAGACTATAGTCAATTATTAACACTCGTTCTAAAAAGACGGCCTGATGGAGTCTTATTTGACTATATTCGCTATCCTAGAGGCACTGGTAATCAGTCAGTAGTGGGAGATGTCAAAGACTTATGGATCTATAGTGAAGCTTCCAAAGCAGCCCTTTTAAATCGCGCACAGAACTCGAAAGGACGCTTTTTACTGGAGCGTTTTTTAAACCAAGGTTCTCTTACCCCAAGTGATTTACAGGAGGCAGATAAACTCTATCCACAAGAAACATCCCCTCTATGGCCAGGACGTACCCCCCCTCCTAATGAGATGTCTGATACCTTAAATAATCGCTCTGAACGCTTAAAAATGGAGCTTTGGTACTTAACAGTCGCTCATGCTGCACAAGGAGTGATTGATTTTCTGAGCTTGGCTAGTACACAGGTTAAAAGAGAGGGGCTTCCTGCAGGTGCTGTCTTTTTTCCTGATGGTAATCAAGCTGTTGGACAGAGGGGTTTCGATTCACGTCTTCAGGCCTGGGATCGCTTTCCCCCTACAATAGAATGGCATCCAATGTCTTATGCCCTTTGTGATGATCCTGAATGTGTGGTTAGACAGGTTAAGAAAGTTCTCTCTGCAGCTTCCACTCAAACAGAAGTAGTCCCCGCAATAGCTGGTTTTTGGGGTAAAAGCTATGAAAATAGACCCTCTTTAGAAATTCAAATGTCCGCTTTGCGCTCCAACTTTCCCCAATTAAAATCAATCAGTCATTTTGCTTTTTCTTGGCAGGAACCAGAATTTGATAAAGAAAGAAGATTTTGTAAAGATTAATTACAACAATGTTTGACAAAAAAAAGATAAGATAGTCGTATCGGCACCCAAGATATCTCTGGGTGAAATCATTACCCTCTAAAGGAATCCCCAGAGCTAGCCATGAATGTACTAGATCAGGAAATGGTTAAAACAATCATTCGCCCCCTACAATACAAAGATCTTGACGAGATTGCCCAGATCCTTGGACAAACTGAGGAGACATCAGACTTGCTTACTCTGGCAGAACAAGTGCAGCAGATACATAAATGGTACGGAATGCTCAAATTTTTAACTTTTTTCCCCAACCCTTGGCAAAATTACTTTAGGGTGTATATTGCTGAATACTCACAAAAGGTTGCAGGAATGATTCAGGTAGCGCCTTTGAATATTAGTAGAAGTACTTGGAGGGTTAAGCAAGTATTAGCTAGTTCCAGTCAGACCAAAACAGACCTTTCTTTCCTGGAGACAGGTTCACAACTTCTACGCTATTGCTTTGAAACTCTCTGGGAAGCTCGTACCTGGATTTTAGAGGTTAATGTACAGCACACAGATACTCTAGCATTATACAGACAGAATGGCTTTCAACCGATAGCCCAGATGACGTACTGGTCATTACCCAACGCCAGTTTATCAGTTCTAGCCCAGCACTCTTCTGAATTACCAAATCTCTTACCAGTCGGTAACGCAGATGCACAGCTTTTGTATCAATTAGACTGTGTTTCTATGCCTCCTCTACTACGTCAAGTCTTTGATCGCCATGTACAAGACTTTTTAAAGGACGTATTGAGTAAAACTGTCTATGAGATTAAACAGTGGTGGACAGGCCAGCAAATTAGAGAAGCTTATGTGTTTGAACCACAGAGAAAAGCAGCTATCGCCTATTTTAAGCTGCATATCTGTCGGGATGGCAAACGTCCTCATCAAGTAGAATTAACTGTTCATCCCGCTTATACTTGGCTTTATGGACAGATTTTAGCTAGACTAGCACAAATTACCCAAAGCTATCCCCCCCAGTCTCTAGAGTTGGTTTCAGCTGACTATCAACCCGAAAGAGAGGAGTGTTTGGAACGCTTAGAGGCCCAAAGGATAGAACACACCCTGTTGATGTCACGCTCTGTCTGGCATAAACTAAGAGAGGTGAAGCAAGAAGGATTACAACTCTCAGATGTTCTACAAGGCTTTAAACCTGTTGCACGTAGTCCCATACCTACAAGGATATCTTCTTTTTCTCAAACTACTTCAATTGCCATAATTGAAAAGACTGATAACCCTCCTAATAATAATTCGGGAGATTCTTCAGATCCACCCAGCAATGGACATCACGCTTAATAGTTAATAGTTTTAGCGAATGGAAAAATCGATATTAGTACTTAACTAAGACTTCAAAAAACTGAGTAAACTAGTGAGCAGGATCAATAATATATTTGAAGATAGAAAAAATGTAACCATGATCAACGACACCTTAATAAAAGAGTTAAAGTTTAATGATGATAACGATTTAAGAAAAAAAGCTGAAAAAAGTAGCCACCCATATAGGAGAAAGTATACTATAGAAAAACTTATGGAACAAGCTCCTGAAGAATTAATCGAAGAAGTTCTAGCAGTACTAGAATTATTAGTTATGTAATAATTTATTCAATTACTTAGACTACTGTAAATCTGTGAGAATGCTAATCCGGCCAGTATAACCATTGAGACGGACTTTTTGCCCATTGTGGAGCCTTGAGGTAGCATTATGAACATCCATGACTGCAGGAATACCATACTCTCTGGCAATAATAGCTCCATGTGAGAGTACACCGCCTACTTCGGAAATTAAGCCTGTTGCTTGAGTCAATAGAGGTACCCAGCCTGAATCTGTGTAGGGAACAACTAGAATAGTATTAGTTGAAGTGAGCAGAGCCTCGCTAATAGTTTTAACTATCCTAACAGTCCCTTCTACCTCTCCACCACTAGCGGGAATACCCTGTAAATCTTTTTCAGTTGCCTGGAAATATTGGCTAGTATTAGGGTGAGGTTGACCATAGATGACAGATGGTACTGTTGATAAGGCTTGATTTAACTGCCATTGCTCTTTTCTAAGTCCAATTAAAGCAGAGTTAAATTCTCCCCCTTGGACAAGATTAACTATTTCCTCATATTCTAAGAAAAAGATATCTCCTGCTTGAGATAGTCTGTCTGTTTGCAACCAAACTTGTTCTAAAGCTAAGAAACTATAGCGCAGATAGGCTAAAAGTTGAGAATAAACACGGGTTACTTCCCCTTTTAAATTGAGTCTCTTTTGTACCCAAGGAGTAGACCTTTTACTTCTAGACTTGAGAGGAGGTCGCTGCTGCAATGAATTTAACATCGCTTTTAAGGTTTCTGGTTCTTCCTTCCAGCGAGGTACCGCAATATCAGTAGCAGTCTGACTGAGATAACCATAGTCTTCTAACCAGAGATTAAAATGCTCATCTGGATTTTCTTGCAGGGACACATTGTAAAGTACGCGCATAGCCTGCACTTCTGGAGTATAACTATTATCTAAGTCTTGTGGATTAGCTTTAAAAATAGCACTTCTAATAGCCAGAGAAAGAGGGGCTAATATACTGTAATAAGTAGCTTTTCTTAAAGATAAGATAATCCCCTCTATCTCCTCTAATAATTGCACAGGAGAGAGTAAAGAGAGATCCAGTGCTTGTAAATGAGTCAGTCGAGGTGCAAAATTCTTTTTAAGATCTCTTTGAAAGTCCTGTTCTAGGATTAACTCACGTTTTAGCAGACGAAAGAGTCCTGGCAGAGTTTTCAAGGTACTTTTTAGAGGAGGTTTGGAAAACTTTGCTCCTCTAGTGAGAAAATCCAGACTCTCAGGTGGTAGTCCCATCTTTAGAAAGATTTCCCCTAGAAGAGTAGCATTAAAATAAGCCTGTTGATAGTGTAGGGTAGCTGTCTGATTAAAATCAAGATAAGAAGCAGCTTTTGTCCCTAAAACCAATGTAAATATTTCCCCCCAGACCCCACAGGTCAGAGGACAATTAATCGACCAAGTGAGAGGACGAATAACCCCAGGGATGACTTCTGCTGCAATACGTCTTGTCCAGATAGGCTGCAGAGTAGTGATAGTTCTTGCTTGTAATAGCCAAAGTTGCTGACCATCATAGCTCCATTCTAGATCTTGCGGTAGTCCATGCCAGAGGCTTTCTAACTCTCTTGAGAGTCTAGCTACCTCTATTATTAAGGAAATAGGAATAGTCCCATTCAGAGGCGATTTAACAGTAGGTTCCTTGCTTAGAATAACCTGGTACTGTTGGGGGTTTTTCTGTCCTGAAACAACCTTGACAGCATTACCAGGTAAAGCCTCAATAATTACAGCAGGGTTAAGTGGATCAACTGGATCACGACTAAAAGCCACCCCACTATATACCCCCTCTACCTGTTTTTGAATAATTACGGCCATACTCTCTTCTAACTGTCCCTGACTTTGCCGATACTGCACTGCACCAGGCGCATTGTAGGAATCAGCACAGGTGACAATTGCTTCTAAGAGGTCTGCTCTAGTAGTAATATTAAGTATACTTAAGTACTGTCCGGCTGCAGAAGCGTTTAAACTGTCCTCCCCAATAGCCGAAGAACGCACTACTAAAGGATACTCAATCGAAGGACTAAAAGACTCCACTAGAGACTGTAGATCTTCACCTTCAAAGCGTATTACCCAGCCATCAGGAACCTGATATCCTAACCGTTTAAGTGTAGAGAGGTTAGCTGCTTTTTGCCCTACCTTATTAGCGCTTAGAGAGTCATTGAGAGAAAGTAGGGAACTATTACCCTGAAAGAATTTAAACACTTTTTCAGATTCACTATTTATTTCTGTGCTTGGTAAATCTAGATCATCTGGTATTTTTTGATAAATCCACCAGATCAGAGAAACTAAGGCTATTGATGCTAGGATGTACCCGCTATTCCCTGCATGGAATAAAACCAACATCAGCCCAAAAGTTAATAGGGCTACATTTCGTCCCGTTTGACGTTCCCGAAAAATGGTAAAGCTGATCCCACTAACTAGAAAAGTCATTAAGGCGACTCTCCAATCATGTATTATTATACCCCAGACTAGATTAGTTACGCCTGCACCCTGGCTAAACCAATAGCGGCCCATAACCAAAGCGATCAAGGCTAATATTTCCCAAGTCGGTTGGCCAGGGAAAAAATAGCGAGCCAAAATAACAGCTAAGATGCCTTTAGCTGCTTCTGAAATGACGGCTAAAAGCCCTACTAAGCGGCCTCCATGGTAGAAAGCAGCAGACACTGAGAGGTTTTTTGTGCCTATTTGAGAGAGCTTTTTTTTCAGAGTAAAATGAGTGATCCAATCAATCAGAGGAAGCCCGCCTAAAATAGGGCAAATAAAACAAATTAAAAGGGTTCCCCAGACTTGTTGACTAATCACTCTTCGTACTCAATCTTTCTTGGCTTCTGTTCTAGATTGACTCTTGGCGGTGTGTAATTACTATCTTCTTCCTCAACTTCATCTTCCCAGACATCTTCATAAGCTGGTGGTTGGTAGCTTTGACGATTTTTGGGTTGAGGTTCTTCGTAGTCTTCGTAACGCATTGCCTTAGTCTTTTTAGGTGGTAAAGGTTCTGCTTCTTCTTGCCAAGCTTCCTCTGCTACTGGTTGACGGGTTTCTACTGGAGGACGTAGTGGTATTCCAGTACCTAATTGATTTTCAGGACGGGCTGTCGGGGCATAGTAAACATCCTCGTTATCTTTTTCCCAGGGAGGGCGACCTAATCCTAAACGTTCTAAAACGCCGACTGTTACCTGTCTGAGGCGTTCTTGGGCACCTTCAAAAAGGATCAGACGGTTGGGACCACTACTGACAATTTCCTCCATCGGAATTTCATAAGTACTAATTACCTGCTCAGGAATTTGTGGTATGCCTATTGAGGCGATAATAATTGAATAGACCTTGCCATCCTCTAGACTGAATTGAAAGTCCCGCACACGTCCTAGTGGTTCACCTGTCTCTGTAATGACTTCACTATTAATGAGGGTGCTATAGGGTAGAATATCAATATCCTCAATAACCTCTTCATCTTCTACTAGAACTACATCGCCAGTTTGTCGAATATTGGAAAAATACATATACTTGGGCAATCCAGAAAAGGCTAAAATATTATCTTTTAGTCCTAGGATTACTACTTCTCGACGATCAATATCGACTAAAACATCTTTAACTATACCCAGTTTGTTACCAGTATTGCGGGTGATGACCTGGGTATTTAAAAACTCGCCACGCAAACGGATGTTATCAGTTACCATTATGTTCTGCAATTTTACTTTTGGTTCAGGAGTCAGGGTAATCTAAGATCAGCGAAGCCTATTTAATGAACCTGTTTCTCCCATTCTATCTAATTGGGAATCTCCTGTGAGAAGTCCTGTAATTTCCGATAGCAATAAGGACCCATTAAAGCACCCCAGATACCTTGACCAGTTTCTGGATCTAGTCCTTTATCATAGGTTTTCAGTTCTACTGCATTGACTTGATAGCCTAAAGAAACTTGATAATTTTTATCCTGATAACTGAAACTACATGGTCTCTCGCTTTCGGGAAAGGCCTTAAAGTGATAACCTTCTTGATCAGGAGTCACATTGACAATTAGGCTACATGTAGGTAATAATTCGATCTGTTTAGCGGAAATCCTGGTTAGTCGTTGACTATCTGCCCCAGCACCTTGGACTTCTAGAATATCTAGAAATTTGTAATGTTCAATAACTATTTCTGAGCTATTTGTTTGTTTTAAACGTAGCAGACGAGGTCGGTAAGGTTGATTTAGATTAACGACATTGGCTTGTTCAGCAAATAAGGTTACACTATCCTCGAAGAACAATTGAGGAACAGGACGCAACCAAAGGCGTAAGTTAACATACCAGATAGGCTCATTAAGTGCTTGTTGGCTATTTTCAAATTCACCCGCCATATATTGTGCCAAGGTCATTAAAATTAAAGTGCGCATTATTTCTGATGGAACACTAAAGGTTATGTAAAATTCTATTTTAAGATAAGCGCAACCCAAAATTAATAATCTAAATAATACATTTGTCGAGATCAAATTAAAAGCCGAGCCTGGTTATTGAGTATCCAAAGAAAGTGAGGAGTAGTATGTCCAGTTTCAAAGAGCAAAGCTACAGTAAGGCTAACCAAACAGCCAAGGTCAGAGAAAAAAATAAAAAAAAGCGCCAGGGTCTTTTATTCTGGAGTATTGGTTTAACAGGTGTCTCCATTCTTTCAGCAACAGGAGGAGTTCTTTTAGCTAGATCTCTTTCTACTACCCCCCTTAAACAAGCTGGACTATCCTCACAATCGTCAATTTTTAGCAAAGTAAGTGATATTTCTTACAATAACTTTCAGTTTCCTGAATTTAACCGTCCTGTCAATATTTTAGTACTAGGGGCTAAGGTTTTAGCTTCTGAAGCCAATAAAACAGAACTGATCAAAAACGGTTATGAACCAACTGTCAATAGTCTATCTGGCTTAACAGACACAATATTATTGTTGCGTTTTAATCCTCAAACGCATAAAATGACCATTCTTTCGATTCCCCGTGACACAAGAGTAACCTTTCCTGGACATAAAACAGGTAAGATAAATGCGGCCAATAAAGACGGTGGAGCGCCTTTAGCTGCTCAAACAGTTAGTGATCTCCTCAACGGAGTGAAAATTGATCGCTATGTCACTATAAATACACTTGGACTAATTAAACTGATTGATATTGTAGGAGGTGTCACCGTTGATATTCCAAAAGATATTAAATATCGTGACAATACCCAGCATCTCTACATTGACTTTAAAGCAGGTCCGCGGCATCTTGATGGTAACGAATCTGAACAGTTCTTGCGGTTTCGTCACGATGAATTAGGAGATATAGGGCGCATTCAAAGACAACAAATGTTCATGCGTGCTCTAGCAGAACAGGTACTGAATGCAAAAATAGTTTTGAAGGTGCCTGAAATACTCTCTTTAGTACAATCTCATGTAGACACTAACCTGACCATAGAAGAAATGATCGCTCTATCTGGTTTTGCTTCAGGAACAAAGCGTTCAGATATGGAAATGTTAATGATTCCAGGCGACTTTGGTGGGAATAATCCTAGAAATGTGAGTTATTGGGTCCCCAATAAAGAAGCTATTCAAAAGATGACAGCTTTGCATTTTGCCGAGGGGAAAACTACCGAGAATATTATTGACCCAACTAAGTTAAGAATTGCCATTCAAAATAGTACTGACAATTTTCAAGCAGCTGAATCAATGGAAAAAATACTGCGCCAAGCTGGTTACAGTCAAGTATATATATATAAAAGAAAAATACCACCGTTGGAGAATACTAAAATTGTTGCCCAAAAAGGCGATCAAAATGGTACACATTTGGTTCGCAACAGTCTAGGTCTAGGGGAAGTACTGACAGAAAGTACAGGATCATTGGGTTCAGACATCACGATCCAAATTGGCAAAGACTGGATCACCAAACAACCTAAAACTTAAATGAACTGATGATAAGATACTCTCAAGCTCGATTATCCTTAAGCAATTACTATGCCTAAGTACACTCTGATTGTCCCTATTTATAACGAGGAAGAAACCATTCCAGAAATGTATCGGCGGTTGAATTCCTTAATGGACAGATTGGATGGTTCTTGTGAACTAATTTTGATTAACGATGGAAGCAAGGATAAGTCTATTTTTTTGCTGCGAGACTTGCATCACAAAGATCCCCGCGTTTGTTATTTAAGTCTAGCCCGAAACTTTGGACATCAAGTTGCAGTGACTGCAGGATTGAACTTCGCACGAGGAAAAGCTGTAATTATTTTAGATGCTGACTTGCAAGATCCACCCGAACTAATTCCAGAAATGATCGAAAAATGGCAACAAGGTTATCAGGTTGTCTATGCTCAACGTACTAAAAGGCACAAGGAAAGCTGGTTTAAACGCTTTACAGCTTATGGGTTTTATCGTCTACTAAAGGGACTTGCTGATGTAGATATACCAACAGATACAGGTGACTTCTGCTTGATGGATCGCTGTGTTGTGGATATACTTAATGCTATGCCAGAAAGAAACCGTTATATTAGAGGACTGCGGTCTTGGGTAGGATTTCAGCAGACATCTGTAAAATTTGAGCGCAGCCCTCGCTATGCTGGAGAAGTTAAATATACCTTTCGTAAGTCTTTCTCCCTAGCTATTAATAGCCTAATTTCCTTCTCTAAAGTACCTCTTCGTCTCTCCACCTATTTAGGACTATTTTCAGCTGTCTTTGCCCTGTTTATGGCTATCCTTGTCTTATACTGGCGTGTCCATGAAACTAAGTCCCCTTTAACTGGTTTTGCCACCATTATGATCGCTGTTTTTTTCCTGGGTTCAGTGCAGCTAATTAGTATCGGTATTTTAGGAGAATATATTGGACGTATCTACGAAGAAATCAAAGGTCGTCCCATGTATACCCTATCTGAAATTATGGGCTTTGAGCAGGAAAAAGTTGAAAATTGAAAAATATGTCAGATTTACGCTTAGAAAAAGAGAAAGAATTTCATGATCAATGGGCAAAAAACATAGATATTGAGAAATTAAATGTCAATATCTATTTTGAAGGTTCAACTTCTCCAGAAAATCGCTTTATTATTAGTAAATTAGGAGATATAGAAGGCAAAACAATCTTAGATATTGGTTGTGGAGTAGGTGAAAATAGCATTTATTTTGCTCTTAAAGGAGCAATATGTACAGCGGCAGATATCTCTTTAGGAATGGTAGAATTAGCCATTAAATTAGCTCAGCAATATGAAGTAACTATTAAGGGGAAAGTTATCAATGCTATGAATATTGACTTTCCAGATAATAGCTTTGATATTGTCTACGCATCTAATATACTGCATCACGTAGAGCCAATAATTGCTTTGAAAGAAATGCGAAGAGTAGTTAAACCAGGCGGTAAAGTGTGTTTTTGGGAACCTCTTAAACATAATCCAATTATTAACATTTACAGAATAATGGCTAAAGATGTCAGAACGGAAAATGAAGCTCCTTTAGATATCGCTATTGTCCAAGAAATTAAGTCTTTATTTTCAGAAGTAACCTATGATACCTTTTGGTTAGCTTCACTCTGGATATTTCTCCAATTTTACCTCATTGAAAAGATCAACCCCAATCAAGAAAGATATTGGAAAAAGATTATTGATGAAGAAACTCGTTTACGTCCTCTATACTATCGCCTAGAAAGCTGGGATCAACTATTAAAAAAAATTCCTGGAATTAAACGGATGGCTTGGAATATAGCAGTGGTGGCTACTAAATAATGTCTCATCTCCCTCAACAACGCTGGTTATTTTATCCTGACAATGCGCAAATACTACAAGAAGTAGTCACAGAGACCGGGTTGTCACCTCTGATCGCTCAAATTCTTATTAACAGAGGTAATATTACTCCCTCTGCAGCAGAAATATTTGTTAACCCAGATCTAGAAGAATTACCACTACCCATAGATGTATTTACTGACCTCAATGCAAGCGTTGAGATATTAATTGAAGCCATTGCTAAAAAAAGTAAGATAGCTATCTGCGGGGATTATGATGCAGACGGGATGACCAGTACCGCCTTATTACTAAGAGCATTTCGTCATTTAGGAGCAGATATTGATTATGCTATTCCTAGCCGTCTT
The DNA here is from genome assembly GCA_949127655.1 of Chroococcales cyanobacterium PMM_0086. Lineage (GTDB taxonomy): Bacteria > Cyanobacteriota > Cyanobacteriia > Cyanobacteriales > Microcystaceae > CAISPN01. The sequence goes on from CASBQB010000104.1 coordinate 17,141, forward strand.
AAAGAAGGCTATGGACTGAACATACGCATTATCGAAGAATTTGCCGCAGAAGGGGTTGAATTAATTATCACCGTAGATAATGGCATCGCAGCCCATGAAGCAGTGGCTAGAGCAAAGGAACTAGGTCTTCAGATAATTATTACCGATCACCATGATCTTCCCGCTACTCTACCAGTAGCTGATGCTATCCTCAACCCCAAAATGCTCCCGACCAGCTGCCCTTTTTGGGGTTTAGCCGGGGTAGGAATGGCCTATGTTTTAGCTGTTACAACCGCTCAACGTTTAAATAAATTAACCGGTTTAACTAGCAGTTTACTAGAACTCTTTACCCTCGGTACAATCGCTGACATGGCACCTTTAGTGGGTATTAACCGCCGCCTACTCAAAAAGGGACTGCGCCGCCTTCCTAAGTCCGAAATACTGGGCATACAAGCCTTAATGCAAGTCTCTGGGATCTCCGAAAAACAAGCGCAACTAGATCCAGAAGATATCGGGTTTACTCTAGGTCCGAGAATTAATGCTGTAGGAAGAATAGGAGATCCTCAAGTCGTTATAGAGTTACTGACAACAGAAGATCAAGGGATAGCCTTGGAGAGGGCGAGGCAATGCGAACAATTGAATTGTCAACGTCAAGATCTCTGTAAAGAGATAGAGGAAGAAGCAATCAAATTAGTTGAAACTACTGTTAACTCTTGGCAGAATAATAGAGTTCTGGTTTTAACTAGTACTAAATGGCATCATGGGGTAATTGGTTTGGTCGCTTCCCATTTAGCAGAACGCTATGGTGTACCTACCTTTATTGCTACCCTAGACAAAGAAGGAACAAAGTTAAAAGGTTCAGCTAGAACGATAGAGGAATTTGATATCTTTGCCGCTTTAAGCTTCTGTGACGAACAACTAGAAAGTTATGGAGGACATCGGGCTGCAGGGGGTTTTTCCTTGCCTACTGAGAACCTAGCAGCCTTTCAAGCACGTCTGAGAGAATTCGCCCATCAATGTCTAAAACCAGAAGATCTACAGCCTTTAATAAAAATAGATGCTCAAGTTGACTTTCCAGAAATTACCCTTGAACTGTACCAAGAGTTAAACAGCCTTAACCCTTGGGGTACAGAAAATGAGTTTCCTATCTTCTGGACACCACGAGTAAGAATACTAGAGCAGAGTATTATAGGCAAAACAAGAGAACATCTCAGTTTAAAACTAACTCAAGGCAACACAGGAATTACCCACAAAGCTATTGCTTGGCGCTGGGCCTGTTTTTGTCCCTTACCTTCCCCTCTTGATATTGCCTATAAATTACAAGAGAATACTTGGCAAGGCAATACTGAATTACAGCTTCAGATAGTAGGGGTTAGAATGGGGTCTATTTAGCTTTCCTCAAAAAGCCAACTCCTAACCCTAATAATGTTATACTGCCTAAGATGCTTAGGGGTTGAGGTTCAGGGACTCCGATGGCGGCAATGGGAGTAACAGTAGTGAAAGAGACTTTCCCGCTACTTACTGTACTTGGAATGAAGTTGTCAGCTACGATAGTACTACCATCAACAAAATGCACCTCAGTAGAACCACTTTGTTTCTCCTCAAAGCTATCACCTGTGATAGTCAAGATACCTTCTATGTAGTAGTCTTTGGAAGTTACTAAGCCCCCTGGGAAAAAGGTTCCACTGTTAGAGTCATGTGAGGTAAGCTCTATTCCTACTAAGTCTCCGCTACTAAATTCAAAAGATACTGGATTGAGTAGTTTGCTTGTAATACTAGAGGAGTTGTAGGAATAAACGATAAAATTAGGATCTGGAGTTGGATTATTGGGGGAGTTAAACAGATAATTAAAGTGGACATTTCCTAACTCGCTTAGAGTTGCTGTCTCTCTACCTTTGCCTGTTAAAGAGGACTGAGTGAATGATAATTCCCCTTTACCTTGATCCATCTCAAAATAAAACAAAGCGGCATAACTAGGAGCTATACTAAATACTAAACTAAGTATAGTAAAACTGGCTGCGGTAAACGCAAAACGGACATATTGATCAGACATTGTTAGTATTAATGATATTTTAAATTTTAAATCTACCTCCAACGTAACACATAAAAGATCTAAAAAATATTAAGTTATATTTGGCTATTTTCTAGTGTTGGTTAGGGTATAGCACCAGGCAATCTGATAAAGTATTTAAAGTAAGTTTCCTTAAATATAAGCAGCCAAAAGCTTAAAAATAGCAGTTGTTTGTAAAAATGATAATCTTACTTATAGTGTGTGAATCGCCTCCTCCTTAAGCTGAATCTGTTATCCTAATAGGAAAATAGCAGTAATAGAATATCGCATAGACTGTAGAGATTCTTAAGATTGTCTTTTCAATATGCCTATCAGGAAATAAAGTAAGACCAATGAAACCACCGGACTACCCCAAAGACGAATCAACTCGTATAGACACACTAAGAGCCTTAAATATTCTCGATACAAAGCCAGAAGAACGCTTCGATCGGCTGACACGATTAGCAAAAAGGTTATTCGGAGTGCCAATAGCCTTAGTCAGTTTAGTTGATGCTGACCGTCAATGGTTTAAATCCTGCCAGGGTCTTAGTGCAACTGAAACATCACGCGACATCTCCTTTTGTGGTCATGCCATCTTGGGTGACAACATTTTTATAATTACTGATACTTTACTAGATGATCGGTTTTACGATAACCCCCTAGTAACTAATGATCCCAAAATTCGTTTTTATGCAGGTATTCCCCTAGCCGTACCTAATGGCAGTAAACTAGGTACACTTTGTTTGATAGACCAAGACCCCCGTACACTCTGTGATGAAGACCAAGAATTACTGAAGGATCTCGGTAGAATGGCCGAACAAGAACTAGCAGCA
>CASBQB010000105.1 GCA_949127655.1 Chroococcales cyanobacterium PMM_0086
AACTCAGGTCACAACGCGGTTATGGCTCGTTATTTAGAATTAACTGGCAATTTAACCTCAGCGCGGCGACTGCTAGATGAGGCTATGCAAGAAATGGACTCTTTCTATAGTAATCCAGCAGAAACCCGTGCTTGGTTTCATGTGCGGGCTGGAGATCTAGCCTTTGCAGCAGGGGACTATACCCTCTCTGAGCAGCGATATCAAGAAGCCTTGGCACTTTTCCCAGGACAGATAGCGGCTTTTACAGGACTTGCTCGCGTCTATGCGTCACAGCATCGCTGGCAGGATGCTCTCAATGCTGCTAACCAGGGTATAGAACTAATGCCGCTCGTAGAAACACTAGGCTACAAAGCAGATGCCCAGCGCGCTCTAGGAGATGAGGCAGCCGCGACCCAAACTGAAGATTTGATAGGAGTGGTAGCTTACCTAAGTAAGGTAAAAGGCATCTATGACCGAGCTTTGGCGGTCTACTATATTGAACACGAAATCCACCTACCAGAAGCACTAGAGATTGCCAGTCGGGAAGTAGCTGTGCGGGATGATATCTATGCTGAGGATACCCTGGCTTGGGCATTCGCAGCTAATGGGCAATGGCAACAAGCGCAAAAAGCAGCAGAACAGGCGACTCGTTACGGGACAGAGGATGCCTTACTGCAGTTTCACGCTGGGATGATTGCACTGCACTTAGATAAGCGTGAGGAAGCTGTAAAGAGACTAACTAACGCTCTTAAACTCAATCCTCAATTTCATCACAAGTACGCTGATGAAGCTCGTCAAGTCTTAGCTAACTTAGTGCAAGGAGAAAGTAGAAATAACCTCAGTTCTAAAGCCAGAGGAAGTTCCTTATGAGAAAACTGCTGCATCACTTGGCTTGGAGTAGTGTAATCATGGCAATGTGTTTAGTCTGGATGCCGATAGCGGATGCCCATCCCCTAGGTAACTTCACTATTAATCACTATGCAGGATTACAGGTAACCTCAAATAGCATGGAGATTGATTATGTTCTCGACATGGCAGAGATTCCCGCTTTTGGGGAAATTAATCAGTTAGATACCAATCACAACCGCCAAGCGGAGCCTAGTGAGACAGTTCAATACCCCTCCCAAAAATGCCTTGAAGTAAACTCACAACTAAAACTGTTAATCAATAAAGTACCTAAGTCTCTTTCTTTGGTTAATTGGGCAGTTGAATTTCCTCCAGGGGTAGGAGGCTTATCAACACTACGTCTGACCTGCAACTTTCAAAGGTCTATTGAGTTAGCAGATCAGAATCAATTGGTCGAGTTTGAAGATAAGCTATACCCAAAAAGATTGGGCTGGCGTGAGATAACTCTGGTTGCTAAGGACGTAACTATTCAAGGTGATTTTGCAGCATCTAGCATAACCAATCGTTTGAGAGATTACCCCAATGAATTACTCAGCAGCCCTCTTGATCTGCGGGGTATTTCCTTTAAACTCAATCCTACTCTGAGTACACAAGCTGTTTCCCCTTCTCCTCAAGTATCTAGACCTTTAGATAATGCCTTGACAGGAAGAAGCAACGATGTCTTTACTAGCTTGATTACTCAGGAAAATCAACATTTTCTGACTATCCCGATAGCTCTAGTAATCGCCTTTTTATGGGGTGGTTTGCACGCCCTCTCTCCTGGTCACGGGAAAACAGTAGTCGGTGCTTATTTGGTGGGTTCCCGTAGTAACGCCCAACAAGCAGTATTTTTAGGGCTAATTGTCACGATTACTCATACTGTTGGTATATTTGCACTAGGATTACTAGCCTTAGGCTCATCCAAGTTTATTTTAACCGAGCAGATGTATCCTTGGTTAAATGTATTGTCTGGAGGACTAATAGCTGTAATTGGTCTCAATTTGTTGACCAGTCGATGGACAAGTACACAAGGGTCGCACTCACACGACCACGGACACGACCACGAACACAGCCACGGACTGCATCATCACCATAACCACAACCATGAACATACCCAGTCTAAAACATGGTCTAGCCTGCTTTTATTGGGAGTATCAGGAGGCTTGTTACCTTGTCCTTCAGCTTTAGTAGTCTTACTAAGTGCGATCTCACTAGGACGCATTGGCTTTGGACTAGCACTGGTCTCTGCCTTTAGCTTAGGTTTAGCTGCTGTATTAACTGGAATCGGACTAATCCTGGTTTACGCCAAGGAACAGTTTGAGCATTTACCACTCCAGATGCCCAAGCTGAAAATGTTACCAGTGGCGGGGGCTTTATGTATTACCCTAATTGGCGTAGGTATCACTACTCAAGCTTTACTAGGTCAACCCTGGAATTAAATTTTGTAACCATAACCTGTAAAAATCTTATGTCACAAACAACTGCTACGAAAAATCAGCTATCAGAGCGCTCCTTAGTAAAGTGTTTAATGCCCATTGCTTCAGCAGCGCTCGCTCTAGGTTTTGCCTTGCCTTCAAGAGCTTTCACGCTCATCTACTCAGGTAACACAAAAGGTGGACCGACTTTTAACCGTCCTCAAACAGCAGGGTTTGAAATTGCACCCACCGACCCCATCGCACTTTCCACAATTGGTACCAGAGTTCCTTATTTTGTACAACCTTTCATTGTTGATACTACTGACTCCTATGATGTTTTCGGTTCTCAAAATTTCGATGGTATCCAATACTTATACCAGAACAGTTTCGATCCAAATAACCCATTAGTTAATCTACTCGATGGAAATGATCCTTTTCCCGATAGAGGCAACTCTGGGTTTTTAGGCTTGTCTTTGACTGCTGGTCAACAATACGTTTTAGTTACTACTGGATTTGACGATACTAATAGAAGTTTTGGTACTTTTCGGAATGCTATTACTAATGTCCCCATCCCAGATAGTAGTTCGATGGGAGTCGGAAGCGCGGTGGTTTTTGGGATTGGCTGCCTAATTCTTAAGCGCAAACAGAAACACTAATCTATTAATGAACTACTAGAGATTCATTACTTTACTTAACGGGCGATTGATTGCCCGTTAAGTCTTGAAGATCAATAGACCATAAATTTAATATTGAGGAAAATATGAAACGCTATATCTTTATCTCTTTAATAACTACTTTGTGCATAATAGGCTATTTTGAATTTAACTTGTCACAGGCTGAAAGGCTTTTTTGGCTAAATTTGGGTCTTTGAACCACAATTCTTAATAACAACCTTAATCTTTTGTTAACCTTAAAACTCAGAAAAACCTTAATCTTTTGTTAACCATAAAACTTAAAGTAACCTTAATCTTCTGTTAACCATAAAACATATAACTAAAGAATATAATTGTCTTGAAATAAACAATATAAGACGACAATTATGTCTATCTCACTTAATCGCAGAAAAGTCCTTTATTTTCTAGGCGGTGCTGCAGGTGTGTCTGTTTTAGACTCTGTTCTGCCAAAGGGTCTAATGGCACAATCCACACCCTTATCTTTCACGCCTTTTCGTCTGCCCATTCCCTTAGAAGTGTATAAGCAAAGTCCTAGCTGGTATGCAACGGGAATAGGAAAAGGAACAACCTTACCCCCTGTTAATATTCCCAACCTGCCCCAGTTCACCGTTATTGACGATGTAGTAGTACCGCCTGAATTTGAACGGTACGTAATTATTCAATGGGGTGATCGAGTTTTCCCCAATAAAGATGACTATTTCGGCTATAACTGTGACTACACAGGTTATGTTCCCATTACAGGAGACAGTGAAGGTTGGCTTTGGGTGAATCACGAGTATGTTTCCTACCCCTTCTCAAAGCTCTGTCCAGAAGCCCCCTCAGATTTACCAGAGACTAATTACTTTAGTTCCGTCATAGGATTTGGCTTACCGACTGCTAGTACAGTAGCTGCTTTAAGTCCTTCTGACAGGCGTAAACTTTTTGGTGAGTTTCTCTATAACTTAGGTGGGTCTATAGTCCGCATCAAGCAGAACAATAAGGGAAGATATGCTGTTGTTAGAGATCCTATCAATAGACGTTTATCAGGTCTTTCAGGTTTAGGTATTAATAGTAGCCGTACTGATGCTTACAAAACGGTTACATCTTGGGGAAGTAGATCTCATCAGATAGGCAACAACGATTATTTGGTTGGCACAGGACCAGCTGCGACCCAGGTCTTTAACTTGAGTTCTGATGGACTAGATAAGAAGATTATCGGTACAGCTTATAACTGTTCTGGCGGCACAACTCCTTGGGGTACAATTCTTTCTGGAGAAGAAAACTTTCAGGGAAGTACTGCGTTCTTCGTAGGTGTCAGCGAACCTGTCAAGCCGGATGGGACTCAACTAGGCTATGTTGATGGTACCACAGGCAAAGAATTTGGACTAGTGGGAGAAAAATACGGTTGGATGGTCGAAGTTGACCTAGGGAATGCCAGTGTTCGGGGCAAGAAACACAC
>CASBQB010000106.1 GCA_949127655.1 Chroococcales cyanobacterium PMM_0086
CGTAAGCTCTACGGGGTTAGCTTGTGGAGTAGATAAACCTTTCTTGAGTCATCAAGAAACTACATTGAAGCAAGAAGTAAACAGCAAATTTAGGTTTGCATAGGTTTTACAGAGCGGAATAACTAACACTGCTCAAGACTCTGGACTAAGTAAAAAAGATATCTCTCAAGTCCTCTGGGAAAAGGGTAATCCTAAATTTAGCACTGTTCATGCTATCATGCACGCTATTGGCTATCGTCTAATACCCCAAAAGCTAACAGAACAAGGTGTTCCTTCTACATAACCTATACCAGATGAATATAACTGGGAAAGTCTACGCACCAAAGGGGGCACGGAACTAGAAGTTCATTTTTTATGATAAAACTAGGTTACTTTTTGTTCTACGCCAAAACCGACCAAACTAACTATTTTTAACAACTCTCCTTCAGGTGGACGTTGATAGTTAATAATTTTGCGAATGCGTAATGAGGGGTTAATTAAAGTAATCGAATCTACAGAGACTATGTAGCTATAATAAGTAGTCATCAGGAGTTCTTTAGTTTGGCGGTTAAAACTAAAAGCAGAAACAATTGGTCTAGACTCTTCATAAGCTCTATCTCTGAGATAATCTCCTTCTAAAGTCAGAGCATTTTCTGATGTAGGAACAAAGAGAAGATTGAGACTCTGTTTAACTTCCTCGCCTTTTTCGGAAATCGTATAGAAGTTTAAATTAAAACCAGGTAAGGTATCTAAATCATCTGGAACTACTGCATATTGGTTATCCTGTAATACTTTGTGTTTAATCTCAACATTCAACGGTTTGACGACAAATTCAGTCCGAGATCTTTCTACCTCTTGATCTGATAAATAGTGATAGGTTCTCTCGGTTTTCCAACTTCCTACACAAGCAGTAAAAAAATCTTGAAACTCATTAAGATTCATAAAAATTAGCCAATTAATTTAAGTTGCATCTATCTGTAAAACAATTTTACCTGTTACCGAACCCTTTTCTAAGAACTTATGCGCGATAGCGGCTTCGTTGAGCGGATAAATCTGACTCAGATGAAGTTTTAACTCTCCTTGGTCAATTAACTGAGCAGCTTGTTCTAAAATTTCAGCTTGATGTTTCTGTGCTTCTACTATATTCAAAGTTTCTGGAGAAAGCATCAATTCTAAACTAATACGTAAATTACGCTCTCTAGCTATCTTTAAATTACCTAATGCAGCATCAGGTTCTAAAATAGTTACTAAATCTCCATAAATCTTAACAGCTTGGCAGGATTCAAAAAAGGTATTACCCCCTACTGTATCGAAAACTAAATCTACTCCTTGTCCATCTGTCCAATCTAAAACAGCTTGCACAAAGTCAGTTTTTCGGTACAAAATAGGATAATCTGCACCTAATTGAAGTGCTAACCTACTCTTGTCGGGACTGCCTACTGTTGTAGCGACTTGGCATCCTTTAAGCTTAGCAAGTTGAATGGCTAGATGTCCAACCCCACCCGCTCCAGCTTGAATTAAAACTTTTTCCTTTCCATTTAGTTTACCACGATCATAGAGAGATTCCCAGGCGGTAATTAAAGCTAAAGGTACTGCTGCAGCCTGAACAAAAGTCAGAGATGATGGTTTTTTAGCTAAACGGTGTGCAGCTACTAGTGCATATTCAGCATAGTTTCCTGTGTTTTTTTCTCCTAGTCCACCAGCACAATAATAAACCGGATCACCTACTTTAAACTTAGTAACTGATGAACCTATTGCTTCTACTATACCTGCTCCATCACAGCCTAAAATTGCTGGCATTTGTTCTGGATAGAAAGTTCCTTTTTTCCTTAGTTTAGTGTCTACGGGATTAATTCCAGCCGCTTTTATTCTCACTAAAACTTGATTTGGATCTTCTATAATTGGTTTAGGAATTTCTTGTAATTTGAGAACCTCTGTGCTTCCAGGTGCAGTCATTATAATAGCTTTCATGATCTTTATTTTTAAATACCTTAATACAGTTTAGAACTCTGGGAAAGTCCAGTCAAAATCACCCAAGCATCAATCAACCAAAGGAATAAAGTCAATAATAACAGGATCAAATACATCCAAGGTTGCGCTAGAGGGCGAATATCTTGAGTATCTATACCTGTTCTTTCTTCTATCTGCTTAACTAAACTAGAGAAACCACTAACCCGCATAGGCAGTAAATAAGCCTTTTCTTGGGAGTGAGTGACAAAATAATAGACTAGTCCACCCTGTCCAGTGGTTCTAAGTTTGAGTTGTTTAATTTCTGGCCAAGTTAAACTCCATCCCGCACGAAAGAAACGGGGTACCCATCGAGGATAAGTAACAGAAATACCCTGATCATTGAGAATAACTTTCTCACTCATAGCACCTAAAAGTATTAATAGACCCAAAAACAGCCCGATCCATAAGATATAAGTAGGAATAGGAGCATCAGTCACCTCTGCTAAAAAAGGTAAAGGTATCGTTAAAGCACCATAGAGACTGATTAAAGTAAGACGAATTAAAGCAGAAAGAGGGAAAATATTATTTTTATTGGTTAGCATCGCTTTTCTTCTGTCCTCAAAACCACTTATATTGAGCCTTATTATTGTATGATGTAGTGTTATGCTGTGATAATACCTGTCTAAGATTCACTCCAACTTGGCAAGTGGGTTGGTTTCCTGGATGGATAGAAAAAGACTTTTTAATATACATAATCTTTACAGAATTTAAGCTATGAAAACAACAAAGCAAATCTGGCTTTATGACACAACCCTCAGAGATGGGGCACAAAGAGAAGGAATGTCTCTCTCTTTAGAAGATAAGCTAAAAATAGCCCATAAACTAGATGATCTGGGAATTCCTTTTATAGAGGGAGGTTGGCCAGGCGCTAACCCGAAAGATGTACAATTTTTCTGGAAACTCAAAGAAACCCCACTTAAACAGGCTCAAATAGTCGCCTTCTGCTCAACACGCCGACCTAAACGTCAAGCATCTGAGGATCAGCTGATCAAAGCTATTTTAGCAGCCGGGACTACTTGGGTGACTATTTTCGGTAAATCTTGGGATCTCCATGTAACTGAAGGGATTAAAACCTCATTAGAAGAAAATCTAGCCATGATTAGGGATACTATAGAATACCTGATCTCACAGGGGAGAAAGGTCATCTATGATGCAGAACACTGGTTTGATGGCTACCTGAATAACCCTGAATATGCTTTAGCTACCCTCAAAACAGCCAAAGAAGCAGGAGCAAGCTGGTTAGTATTATGTGATACCAATGGCGGTACTCTATCCCCACAAGTAAGAGAAATTGTGCATCAAGTGGTAGAAAAATTAGGGCTAAATGGGTTAGAAAGTCCTCGACTGGGAATACATACTCACAACGACTCAGGACTAGCTGTAGCTAACACCCTGGCAGGAGTATTAGAAGGGGTGGAGATGGTACAAGGAACAATTAATGGCTATGGAGAACGCTGTGGAAATGCTAATCTATGTACATTGATTCCTAACCTACAGCTTAAAATGGGTTATCAATGTGTAACAGAGAGTCAACTTACACAACTGACTCCGAGTAGTCGTTTAATCAGTGAGATAGTTAATTTAGCACCAGATGACCACGCTCCTTTTGTCGGGCGTTCAGCTTTTGCTCATAAAGGTGGTATTCATGTCTCAGCAGTGCAAAAAAATCCTCTAACTTATGAACATATTGAACCACTTCAAATAGGGAACCAAAGAAGAATAGTTATCTCAGATCAAGCAGGACTAAGTAATGTTCTGGCAAAAGCTGAGAGTTTTGGTCTAGCTTTAAGTAAAGAAGATCCAGCTTGTAGTTTAATTTTAGAAGGTCTCAAAGAGTTAGAAAGTCAAGGATATCAATTTGAAGTAGCTGAAGCAAGTTTTGAGTTATTAATGCGCTCAGCTTTGGGACAAAGAGAAGAAATGTTCGAGTTAAAAGGGTTTCAGGTTCATTGCGATCTCTTAATGCCCTATAGTAACGCTCTAGCAACTATTAAAATAGCCCTCAAAGGCGCAGATATCTTAGAAGCTAGTGAAGGTAATGGGCCAGTCTCAGCTTTAGATAAAGCATTACGCAAAGCCCTCTCTAACTTTTATCCGGCAGTAACATCCTTTGGTTTAACCGACTACAAGGTGAGGATCTTAGATAGTGGTTCTGGTACGGGTGCCAAAACTAGGGTTTTAGTTGAGTCTAGTAATGGAGAGGAACGCTGGACAACTATAGGAGTATCCGCGAATATTTTAGAGGCATCTTATAAAGCCATAGTAGAAGCAATTGAATATGGACTGTTGTTAAATGCTCGAAAAAAGATGACAATTGAAAGCCCTGTAAAATTAGTAGTATAAAGTAAACAACAGAGGTTCAATGTGTCTACTGTAAATTGGGATATTAAAGCCTTAGAAGATACCCTAGAAAGCTTTACAGAAATTCAGACCGCTATTAACTATAAACAAGCTCAAAAATCTTTACAAAATCTAGTCAATCAACTAGATTTAACTCAAGAAGAACAAAAAGGACTAGAAGGAGAGATCTCACATCTCACCTTTATGCTAGAAAAACTAGAACAGTCTAGACTACAAATAGTCGCTTTTGGGTTAGTTGGTAGGGGTAAGTCATCGGTATTAAATGCTTTACTAGGAAAAGAAGTCTTTCAAGCAGGGCCATTACATGGAGTAACCCAAAAAATAGAATGTCAAGACTGGACGCTCAATCAACATACTATTACGGGTTTGGCTCAACCTTCAATACAGTTACTAGATACTCCTGGACTAGATGAAGTCAAGGGGGAAAATAGAGAGGAAATAGCCCGTCAAATAGCTAAACAAGCCGATTTAATTCTCTTTATAGTAGCAGGAGATCTCAGTAAACTAGAATATCTTGCTCTTTCAACTCTACGGCAAGTAGGTAAGCCGATCATCCTCGTTTTTAATAAAATAGATCAATATCCAGAAGCAGATCGTCAGGCTATTTATGAGAAAATCCGCGATGAGAGAGTCAAGGAACTACTCTGGCCTAATGACATAGTGATGGTAGCAGCATCACCGCTAGTCTCTCAAGCCGTAAGGTCAGTAGATGGTTCACTGCGAGTCAAACGCTATCGAGATAAACCGCAAGTAGAAGCTTTAAAACTAAAAATTCTGGAGATTTTACATCAGGAAGGAAAATCTCTCTTAGCACTGAATAGCCTCCTCTATGCAGATAGTGTAAATGAGCAGATCATTGAACGTAAAATGAGCATTCGCAATGAAGCAGCTGAAGGACTTATTCAAAAATCAGTCATGACTAAAGCGATCACAGTGGCGCTTAACCCAGTTACCGCTTTAGATCTCTTAACTGGTGCAGTGGTGGATGTAGCGATGATTTTATCTCTCTCACATCTTTATGGTATCCCAATGACCCAAAGCGGCGCTATTGCCTTGCTCAAAAAAATTGGTCTCAGTATGGGAGGGATCACCGCAAGTGACTTCTTAGCTTCTTTGGGTTTAGGTTCTCTTAAAGGGCTATTAGGTTTCTCTGTCCCTATCACAGGAGGCGCATCTCTTTTACCTTACTTAGGTGTCGCGATAACTCAAGCAGGAGTAGCCGGGTTTTCTTGTTATGCTATTGGACAGATTACTAAAACCTATCTTGCTAATGGTGCTTGTTGGGGTCCTAATGGACCTAAAGCTGTAGCTAAAAATATTCTCAATTCTTTAGATGAAGCTTCTATTATGAGTCGTATTAGGGAAGAGTTGCAGGGGAAAATAAGCAAAACTCTCAACTAATAAGATGCACCCCAAATACGTCTTAGTTGCAAGACACATCAAATAGCATAAAAATTATTTTTGGCTATGAGCAGGATTAACTATAACCCATTCTCCCTGCTGCTTAATTGATTCGCTTAAACAACTGATAATCTGGATTAATTGAGTTGCTATATTTCCATTAGCCCTGGGATCACTTAGATCATTACTAATAGATTCTAAAAAGCTAGCACAGACTTTTTTAAGAGGTTCAATTTTAGGACAGTCAATGACTTTAGTAGAGAGTCCGACAGGGTTAAAATTGTCCTGTTGGCTTTGAAAATGACCTAAAACAAGGGTTAAAGGACTCTCTATAAGTAATTCATCAAAAATCAAACTACCGCTCTCTCCAACTAAACAAAGACGGCGCTGTTTGTCACAATTGAGCCAGGAAAAATGGAGAAATGCTTGAAAACCACTTGGATAGAGTAATTTAGCCAAAACTAAATCAGATAATCCTTTAGTTGATTGTAACCAGGTATGCCCTTCTGCTTGAACTTTTTGGGGTGTTTCTCCTAACCAATAAGAGAGAATAGCTAGATCATGTAAAGCTAAATCCCAGAGTACATCAACATCACCCCTGACCGGACCTAAATTGGTGCGGGTAGCATATCCATAGTATCGATTACCTATTTGACCAGAATCAACTATTTCTTTAGCCTTTTCAACAACAGGGTGAAAGAGGTAGGTATGGTCAACAAATAATTGTCGGTTTTGCTGTTTAGCTAAATTAGTCAGTTCTAAAGAGTCTTGGGGACTAAGAGTTAGTGGTTTTTCTGTAAAGACATGATAACCTAACTGTAAAGCATCCTTAATCAGTTGATAGTGAGTTGATGCAGGAGTCACAATAACTACTGCATCAATGTTGGGTAACTTTCTGACCGACTCCCAAGACTCAGTTAAAAGAATGCCTTGTAAATTAAAACTTGCTTGACATTTACCTAAATATTCAGTTCTAGGATCAACTATAGCAATAATTTCCGCTTGGGGATGTTCTAGGAAATTTCGCAACAAATGAACTCCCCAACGTCCAACACCTAAAATGACTAGGCGAATTTTTCTCATTCTTGAGTCTCACTCTTAATAATATTAGAATAAGCAGTTTTAGCTGCAGCTTGCTGGGATGCCTTTTTTGACTGTCCTTTCCCAGTGGCTAAAAGTTGATCATTTAGCCAAACTTCTGCTAAAAATCTTTCTGGGTCTCCTTGAAGAGAACTCATTTCTTTAACTCGATATTCTGGAAGTTGTTTATAGTTAAGCTGCGACCATTCTTGGAGGGCATCTTTGTAATTCTCTAAAGCTGGATCTTGCAGAATTTCTTTTGTCTTCTCTCTTAGCAAAGGATCTAGCCAAGGACGAATTAAGATCATATTGTTAGTGCTTAAGTACAGTGCTCCCAAAATTGCCTCAAACATCTCAGCTAGACGTGATGTTCTTCCTGTGGGATCTTTTGCACTATGACCTGACATTAAGAGATATTGCTCTAGTCCAAATGAATCAGCCCAGTGTGCTAGGGTTCGGTCACTAACTAAGACAGAGCGGATAGCTGTATACTGTCCAACGTTGGTACTGGGATAAGTTTCTAAAAGCAATTCTGCGGCAACTAGACGAACAACCGCATCGCCTAGGAATTCTAACTGTTGATAGTTTTCGTTAGGGGAATAGCTAGGATGCGTCAAAGCCAAGTCCATTAAGTCCCAGTTGACCGAAAGAGTATCTAATAACCCCAATCTTTGTACTACATTTTTAAGTTGTTTGCTCCTTCTGGAATCGCTACAGTTCATTTAACCTCTAACAAGTGTTCGGGAAAATTCAGCCTATCTTACTGGACTGTCTAAAAAAAGTCTATTGTTAGCTAGGCAGAGGTAAACTCTCATTATCTTATCTCAAGAGACTCAATACCCTATACTATACAAAAGTAACTTACTGAATTTTTTATTTATGACCCTAGCGATTGTAACTGGAGTAGCTGGCTTTATCGGTTCCAATTTAGCTGAAGCTCTACTCAAGCAAGGAGATACCGTGATTGGTATTGATAATTTTAACAATTATTATAATCCCCGCTTCAAATATCATAATGTGAATGCTCTCAAAGAATATCCAAAATTTAAACTTTTAGAAGCCGAAATAGAACAAGTTGACTGGAAAACTCTGTTAGTTGATGTGGAAGTTATCTATCATCAGGCAGCACAAGCAGGTGTAAGGGCAAGTTGGGGTGAGAGTTTTCGCTACTACACTGAACGGAATATCAATGCGACTCAAGTGCTTCTAGAAGCTGCTAAAAACTCACCATCTCTCTTGAGGTTTATCTATGCTTCAACCTCTAGTATCTATGGCAATGCAGAAACTTTCCCGACAGGGGAAACAATTGCGCCTCAACCTATTTCTCCTTATGGTATTACTAAGTTAGCGGCTGAAAGGCTATGTTTGCTATATCTTCAGAATTTTGCTGTTCCAATAGTTGCCTTGCGTTACTTCAGCGTATATGGACCTCGTCAGCGACCTGATATGGCTTTTCACAAGTTCTTTAAAGCAGCTATAACTAAAAAGTCTATTTCTATTTATGGTGATGGACAGCAAACCCGCGACTTTACCTATGTAGCTGACATTGTAGCAGCTAATCTCTTGGCAGCAAGTCACCCAGATGCTGTTGGTGAGATATTGAACATTGGAGGTGGTAGTCGGGTTTTTCTCTCTGAGGTAATATCTCAAATTGAAGCGATTATCTGTACTACCTTGACTAAGGAGTATTTAGAAAAAGCTAGAGGAGATGCGCGTCATACAGCAGCTGATATCTCTAAGGCTAAAAATATTTTAGGTTATGCACCTCAATTCTCTCTTATTGAGGGTTTAACTAGAGAATGGGAATGGATCAAACAACTCTATTAATTATTTTAGATAGCCTCTAGATTTTCTTCTTGGGTTCTTACTCGAACACTTCTATCGATGGGAATGACTCTAATTTTGCCATCTCCTAACTCTCCAGTACGGGCAGCTTTAGCTAAAATTTGCACTAATTCTTCAACTTGTGGGTCGTCTACCACGATTTCTACTTTAAGGCGAGCAAAAAAACTAACTGAATATTCTGTTCCTCGATAACTCGTTGTGACTTCTTTTTGATGCTGTTCTCCATGTAGGCGAATTTCGGAAATAGTCATACCAATTACGCCTGCATTGACTAAAGCTAGTTTCACTTCTTCTAGTTTATGTGGACGAATTACCGCTTCTAGTTTTTTCACTTTAACTCTTTGACTAGTGGGATCAGTGCGATCACAAAAAACAAAACCATGAGCTTAAATCTATTACATTTATTCTAGCCGCTTACATCTTCAAGCGCGTGCGTAAATAAGCAACGGGTAATTCACAAACACTCTCTGACAGTAGCTAAAACAGATTTAGCCAGTGTTTCAAGATCATAACCCCCCTCTAAACCAAAGAGAATACTTCTGGTAATCTTTAAGCAATACTTAGTTAGTACCCCATAGTCTTCAGGAAGCAGCGCCATTTCAGCTAGAGGATCAGCAAGATTAGCATCATATCCAGCACTAACAATCAGTAAATCAGGCTTAAAATTCTCGATAAAAGAGAGCACATTTACCTCAAAGGCTTGTTGATATTCCTTTAAAGTACTACCTGGAGCCAGGGGAATGTTCAAAACATTGTTATAAAACCCTCGATCACTCCTTTTACCTGTACCTGGATAAGCAGGAGACTGATGTAAGGAGCAGTAAATAATGTTAGGATTATCCTGCACAATTGCCTCGGTACCATTTCCATGATGGACATCCCAGTCTAAAATGGCTACCTTTTTGATTTTAGGCTGTTGCAGGGCATAATGAGCAGCTATAGCAGCATTACTAAACAGACAGAAACCCATACCCCTGTCAGCTTTAGCATGATGTCCAGGTGGTCTCGCTAAAACAAAGGCAGGTTGCTGATTGGTGATCACCTGATCTATGCCATCTAACCAAGCACTCACAGCTAGTAAAGAGACATCATAACTATAAGGGGATACAATCGTGTCAGCGTCTATTCTGCCCCCTCCTTGAGTAGCTATTGCCTCTACTTGTTGCACATATTTAGGGAGATGAACTGCTTTTAAATAACTTAGAGTATTTCTTTCTTTAGTAGGTGTAGGAGAAAGCCATGTCAATTGAGCAGACCAAGGTGCTTTTTTGAGTGCATCAACGATTGCTATAAGTCTTTGAGGACTTTCAGGATGAAAAGTACCTGTATTGTGCTTAAGAAATTCTTCTGAATAGATAATTGAGAACATATTTAATCTTAATTACAACTTACCAAACCCGCCACCTCCTGGTGTTTCAATTATAAACATATCCCCAGACTCCATTTTAACTTCCGCTTTACCTTCTAGGTTTTCGGTTTGACCATTGCTGCGTTTTACTGAATTCCTTCCGACCTTACCTGCTTGACCTCCCTGCAAACCAAAAGGAGGAATAAGGCGGTGTCCTGATAAGATAGCAGCAGTCATGCTATCTCTAAAGCGGATCTGGCGAATGACCCCGTTACCCCCTCTATGCTGCCCTTGACCGCCACTATTGGCACGAATTGAGAAACTTTCAACCAGCACAGGGAAACGCCATTCCAGCACTTCAGGATCTGTTAGTCTAGAGTTAGTCATGTGAGTCTGCACAGCATCAGTTCCAGCCAAGGTTACACCTGCACCCGCTCCACCACAAATAGTTTCATAGTACTGATAGTGCTCATTACCAAAAGTAAAGTTATTCATTGTGCCTTGCGAAGCTGCCATAATACCGAGGGCACCATAGAGGGCATTAGCAATCGCCTGTGAGGTCTCTACATTGCCCGCTACCACAGCCGCTGGATATTTAGGATGTAGTATACAGCCTTCAGGAACGATGATTTGTAGGGGCTTTAAACAGCCAGCATTGAGAGGAATGTCATCATCTAAAAGTGTTCTAAAGACATATATTACTACTGCTTTAGAGATAGCTAAGGGTGCATTTAGATTGGTGGGTTGTT
Source organism: Chroococcales cyanobacterium PMM_0086 (assembly GCA_949127655.1). Lineage (GTDB taxonomy): Bacteria > Cyanobacteriota > Cyanobacteriia > Cyanobacteriales > Microcystaceae > CAISPN01. The sequence goes on from CASBQB010000106.1 coordinate 10,774, forward strand.
GAGGTGAAGTACCTGTAAAATCAATTAGGGCAGATCTTTTGACTGGATCAATAGAGATGGTTACTTGTATCTGGGTTCCCTCATCCATGTAGTAGGTAAACTGACCATCTTTAAGTACCTCAATGGCTTGCCGTATAGCCTCTTCTGCGTTATCTTGAACATATTGCATATAGGCTTTGACTGTCTCTAAGCCATAGTGATCAACCATCTCTAGAAGTGCCTTTACTCCCCTTTCATTAGCAGCAATTTGGGCTTGTAAATCAGCAATATTCTGTGCAAGATTCCGCACAGGATAAGATCCAGATGTGAGAAGTTGCTCTAATTCTGCTTGCAGAAACTTCCCTTGATCTACTAAATGGACATTATCAATAAGTATGCCTTCTTGCTCAATAGATGTGCTATGAGGAGGCATAGAACCTGGAGTAATGCCCCCAATATCAGTATGATGGCCTCTAGAAGCTACATAAAATAAAAGAACTTTTGCCTTTGAGAAGACGGGGGTAATGGTGGTGATATCAGGTAGGTGAGTCCCCCCGTTGTAAGGGTTATTAGAAATATAGACATCACCTGGTTTTAAATTATTTCCTTGTGCCCTAATTAAACTGTGGATACTCTCACTCATAGAACCCAAATGTACAGGGATATGAGGAGCATTGGCGACTAATTGACCATCTTGATCGAAAATGGCACAGGAAAAATCTAACCGCTCTTTAATATTGACAGAATGGCTAGTATTTTGAAGTGTAACTCCCATCTCTTCAGCAATGGCTTTAAATAAGTTGTTAAAAATCTCCAGAAGGACTGGATCTGGTTTAGCTTGTACTTGATCTTGCCTATTAACTAGTTTTTGCTCTTGGGTTCTAGTTAATATTAGATCATTGCGCTCGCTGATTTCTGCACTCCATCTTGGTTCAATTATATTGGTTCCCGTTGCTTCAATAATCAAAGCAGGTCCTAAAAGGTCATCTCCTGGTTTAAGGTCATTGCGTTGATAGATGGGCGTATCATACCAATCACCTTTAGTATAAATTCTTACTGTAGTAATAGCTTCTAGGGGGGTAGTTCTCCCTAATTCCAAGAGCGGCTCAGTTGGTACATCCATCTGTCCAATTACTTCTACAGAAACCGCCTCCACAACTAAAGCTTTTTCTGGTCTAGCGAAGCCGTAGCGCTGCTGATAAGCTTGCATAAACTGTCTTTGCATCTTTTCTAGTGAATCAAATTCTACAAGCAAAGCAGAATCAGTTCCCTGATATTTTAGATGCACTTTGGGCAGGACTTGAAGAGAATTAGGTTCAACACCTTGAATAGTAATTTCTGCTTGGGCTTCTAGCCCTAAAATGTCTAAAGCTTGCTTAATTTGGGGGATTGTTTCTTCATTTAAGCCAACTTCGAGAGACCTTTCTTTAAGAGACCGGAGATCTGCTAAACCGATCCCATAGGCAGAGAGAACACCTGCATAAGGATGTAAGAAAATTCGAGACATCCCCAAAGCTTCGGCAATTAAACAAGCGTGTTGTCCTCCGGCACCACCAAAGCAACAGAGTGTATATTCTGTGACATCATAACCACGTTGCAGCGAGATTTTTTTGATAGCATTAGCCATTTTATTAATAGCAATGGCTATAAACCCTGCAGCGACTTCTTCTGGTCTGCGGTTGATTCGGGTTTTCTCACTAATTTCTCTAGCTAAGTTGACAAATTTTTGCTCCACAATATCCCTATCTAAGGGTAAGTTACCCTCTTTTCCAAACACTTGAGGAAAGAAATCTGCTTGCAACTTGCCTACTATCACATTACAATCTGTCACAGTTAAAGGTCCCCCTCGACGATAGCAAGCAGGTCCAGGATAAGCACCTGCAGATGCTGGTCCGACTCTATATCGTTCCCCATCAAAAGAGAGAATTGAGCCGCCTCCTGCTGCTACTGTGTGAATAGACATCATCGGGACTCTCAGCCTTACTCCAGCTATTTCTGTATCCCAAGTGCGCTCGTACTCTTCCTTAAAGTGGGAAACATCGGTAGAAGTACCGCCCATATCAAAACCAATTATCTTGTTAAATCCAGCTATAGCACTAGTTTTGACGGCTCCAACAATACCCCCGGCAGGCCCTGATAGAATGCTATCTTTACCCTGAAACATTTGTGCATCGGTCAGTCCTCCATTAGACTGCATGAACATTAATTGACAGTCAGGATCTTTTAATTCTGCTTGAAACTGCTCGACATAACGCCGTAAAATTGGGGAGAGATAGGCATCTACAACAGTAGTATCACCCCTACTTACTAACTTCATCAAGGGACTGACTTGATGAGAAATAGAGATTTGCTTAAAGCCTATTTCCTGGACTAGTGCAGCGACTTCTTGTTCATGTTCTGGGTAACGGTAGCTATGCAGGAAAGCAATCGCACAAGATCTAATCCCTTTTTGATATGCTAAGTGTAGCGATTGTCTTAATCTATCGTTAATCTTAAGGGGAATTAATTCTTCACCTTGGGCGCTGTAGCGTTCTTCAACTTCAATTACCTGTTCATAGAGCATTTTAGGCAGGATAATTGAACGAGCAAAAATATTCGGGCGTTGTTGATAACCTATTCTTAGAGCATCCCGAAACCCTTTGGTTATCAGTAATAGTGTCCGCTCTCCTTTACGTTCTAGTAAGGCATTTGTGGCCACTGTAGTCCCCATTTTGACCACAGCAATTTGCTTGGCTGGAATAGGGGTACCAGTACGAATACCCATTAAGTCCCTAATACCTTGAATAGCTGCATCTCTATAGTGATCTGGGTTTTCAGAGAGCAGCTTATGTACAATTATCTTTCCATTGGGGGTTTTAGCGATGACATCAGTAAAGGTACCACCACGATCAATCCAAAATTGCCAACGTTTGTCCTGTTCTTTAAGAATAATAATGTTTTTCTTTAGCAATCAATTTAGCTGCCCAAACTCCACCTAAAAAACCAAAGAGATGACCTTGCCAAGATATCCCAGTATCAGAAGGAAAGACACCCCAGATCGCTCCTCCATAGAAGAAAAAGACCAGTAGAGATAGTCCAATAGAGGCTATATTCTTTTGAAATACACCCCTTAATAGCAGAAAGCCCAAATAACCAAAAATTAGAATACTTGCCCCAATATGAATAGAATTAGGAGAAGCAAAGAACCAAACGCCTAATCCTCCCACTAGCATAGATAGTCCAGTTACAATAAAGAAATCACTGGTTTCTTGTAACATGACAAACCAGCCTAGAACTATAAAAATAGGTGTATTGGCGATTAAATGCCCCCAACCACCATGTAAAAAGGGTGCAAATATAATCCCTCGTAAACCTATTAAAGAATGGGGTCTGATGCCATATTGAGCCAAACTATCTTGAAAGAAGAAGACATTAAGAATCTCAATAATCCAAAAGAGGGCAGTAAATCCCCCTAGTATAATTATTTGGTTTTTGATTTCTCTAGTAAAAGAATTTTTGCTCATCTTGTTTCTTGACAATAACCTAGAGTTACTGATCCTAGAATAACATTTCTATCTTTAAAATCGTAGTTAAAGTCCAAGATAATACCTATGTATAACTAAATCTAACAATAGTTCCACCTGAGATGTAATTAATATTTAAGAAAATTATGAATAGACTTCAGGCATTCGTCAGGCAATAGGGAATAGGGAATAGGCAATAGGGGAAAGAAATAGAGTTTTTGGGACTTAAATTGATTTAATTTTTATTTTTGCAAGAGGTCTAATATAAAATTAGTTGAGTCTCTAATTCAAATAATTCAATCTTTACCTAAAGAGGAGCGTGAGATATTATAAGAAAAATAATTTTTTTCTTATGAACTAACTACTCAAGAGATTATGAACTTAACAAATAAAAGTCAATCTTTTAAGTTTTTAAATAATGAACCTGACATCTATAGTGTAGAAGATGGAGAACCAGTTTAATGACTCTTAAAAATGGCGATCATAGATACGTATTGATTGTTAGTATAGATTATCAGAAGCAGTTAATTTACTCATTCCGAGTTAATGATATAATTGCATTATTCAAGAGGATCAAAAATCATTGCTATAGTTATATTTGTTCGCTATTGAATGGGTATTCAATCATCATGCTATTCCTACGCCCTTATCTCACTCATTGTAGATCTACATAGATTTAATTAGATTTTAAGTCAACTGATGAACCGCGTTACTTTGATTTCCGTTGACCGAAGGACCCGATGGGCTGTTGACTTTAGTCAGCCGTAAGGTCCTACGGTCAAAATACGCTTGCCCTAACTAACTCGACAAAAATTAACATAGAACAATTGACAGCTTTCTGTATTTAAGTTAAGATGTTATTAAGTTTGTACATAAGTAAGCCTAAATATACAGACTTGATAGTAAAACCATTAAAAACCTTATCCCGAAGACATTAAGAGCCGTCCTATATTTCAAAGTCCCTCTTAGATTGAGGGATTTAGGGGGCGAAATAATATAATTACTGGTGACTAATTATGACAGCATCTAACAAGTATATAAAGAACTTTGCTCAGATTTTACAACAAATTCAGGGATATTTAACAGCTTTAGCTACTTCAGAAAACTTCTGGGATGTCTTAGAGAATTCCTTTTGTATTTAATATAATACAGCTAGAGCAGAAATAATATTAAAAC
>CASBQB010000107.1 GCA_949127655.1 Chroococcales cyanobacterium PMM_0086
CCCGATTTACAGATACATCTCGCTATGATTGATCCAGAACTAAATGAGCATGGTTATATCGTCCCCGGTTTAGGAGATGCAGGTGATCGGGCATTTGGTACTTAATACAGAACAAAGGAACTAAAAAATGAGCCAAGAAAGGGATTTTCCAGGGGGTTTCATTGCTGGCGCACTCCTTGGGGGCATAATAGGTGGAGTAATTGGCGTAGTTGTCTCCTCATGGCGCAGAAATTTAACAGATGGTGAGTCAACAACTTTGCCAAAGTCAGAACGAGAGGTTAAATTAGAAAGAAAAGACGAAGTTGATAATACTCGTCGCAACCTAGAAGATCAGATAGCTCAAATTCGTTCCACCATGGATGACATGAGTCAACAGCTTGGAACAGTTATAGAGCAGTCTGCTGCTGAGCAATAACTCACTCCAATAACAGTGCGATGACCTCCTTGGATATTAAAGCGTTTTTTCCCTTTGCCCTAGACGAATTTCAAAAACAAGCTATTGCCGCCCTAGATGCAGGGCATTCAGCCGTTGTCTGTGCCCCGACTGGTTCAGGTAAAACAGTAATTGGCGAATATGCCATCTATCGTGCCATAAGTAGAGGCAAAAGGGTCTTTTATACAACTCCTCTTAAAGCCCTCTCTAATCAAAAATTTCGGGATTTCCAGACCCGTTTTGAAGATCCCAACGACCCCCACTCTACTCCGAAAGTTGGTCTAATTACTGGGGACATTTTGATCAATCCTGATGCTGCAGTAGTAGTAATGACTACAGAAATATTCCGCAATATGCTCTACGAAACTCCTATAGGTCAGGTAGGAACTTCTCTAGAAGAAGTAGAAACAGTAGTTTTAGATGAATGCCACTATATCAGTGATCGCAGCAGAGGAACGGTCTGGGAAGAATCAATTATCTATTGTCCTGTAACCATTCAATTATTAGCCCTCTCAGCAAGTATCGGTAACCCAGAAGAATTAACTGATTGGATCAACCAAGTACGAACAGAAGGTAAAAGTAATAAAATAGAAAATAGTTGTGAACTAATTAACTCTGATTATCGTCCAGTTCCCTTACAATTTTTCTTCAGCACAAAAGAAGGACTTTACCCACTTTTAAACCCTAAAAATACAGCAATTAATCCCAGATTAAAAAGCAAAAGTCTTAAAGGAAAAAGATTAAAAAGAGAAGACTGTCCAAGAGTAATAACAATTATTGAACAACTCAGAGAGAGAAATTTATTACCAGCTATTTATGTAATTTTTAGTCGTAAGGGTTGTGAACAGGCAGTCAAAGAACTAAAATCATTAACGCTAGTAACCGAAAGTGAATCCGAGCAGTTAACCTATCATTTACTGAACTTCTTTTTAGAAGGAAATATAGAACTACAAGAAAAACTTCTCAATCGTTTAAAAGAGCATAATTCACCTCTTTATGATCAACTTTTGAGCTTTTTAGCTAATCCTTTTGAAGCGCAAAAAGAATTACTAGAATTTTTGCAAGAAAATCCAGATATTAAAGAAGCACTGTTTAATTTCATAGCTGAAAATACAGAATTTGTCAGAATGGAACAGCTAGAACCACTGACTAGAGGGATCGCCTCACATCATGCAGGAGTATTGCCGGTTTGGAAAGAACTAGTTGAGAAACTCTTTGAAATAGGACTAGTCAAGGTTGTTTTTGCCACAGCTACTTTATCTGCAGGGATCAATATGCCCGCAAGAACGACAGTCATTTCTGCTCTCTCTAAAAGGACTGATGAGGGACATAGTATGTTAAGTACCTCAGAATTCGTGCAAATAGCAGGGAGAGCAGGTAGAAGAGGCATGGATGAGGTGGGCTATGTCGTCACCATTCAAAGCCCATATGAAGGAGCAAAAGAAGCAGCCTATCTTGCTACTTCAAAAGTCGAACCGCTCAGAAGTTGTTTTACTCCATCTTATGGCATGGTTTTAAACCTACTCCAAAAACACACTATAGAAGAAGCAAAAGAACTCTTAGAAAGTAGTTTTGCTGAATACTTGGCCGGACTACGTCTAGAACCTGAAAAAAAAGCTATCAATGATCTCACAACAGCCTTAGCTAAACTGGATGTGGAACTAGCAGGAACCCAACCGGAAGAGTTTACTAGTTACGAAAAGCTTAAAGAAAGGCTTAGAGTAGAAGACCATCTAGTAAAGATTTTAAAACAGCAGGCCGAAGCAAGAGTTAAACAAGAAATTGCCGCCAAAATCCCTGATTTACCACTCGGTAGCATCATCTATCTTAAAGGTAAGTATATTAAAGTAGGAGAACCAATAGCTACAGTTTTAATAGCTAAACGTCCAGGTTCTGGAATAGGCTCTGACTTGGTTTGTTTAGGGCTAGATAATCGTTGGTATATTGCCCCACAAGGAGACATAGTAGATCTTGCCCCCCAAACTATCCCTATCTCAATTATTGAGCAGGTCTTTTTACCAGATTTAGACAACTTTCATCTAGGCGCAGGCCGTCGTGGAGATGATAGTACATTATTCATAGCTGAAAGAATAAGCCAATTACCACAAATTAGAGAAGCCGCCCCGGAAGTCATCGAGCAGCAGCAACGTCTCTTACAAGTGCAAATTGCTTTAAATAACCATCCCCTACAGCAACGCAAAAATCCACCCCGTTTATTGAAAGTACACCACCAAAGGGTACTATTGAGAGATCAATTGCATCAGTCTCAGATTACCTATAAAAAACATCAATCCCGTAAGTCTTACTACTGGGAAGAATTTCTCAACCTGATCTACATTTTAAGACAGTTTCAAGCCCTAAAAGAATATCAGCCAACACCTCTAGGAGAGGCCAGTGCCGCTATTCGGGGTGAAAATGAATTGTGGTTAGGGCTGGCCTTAGTCTCAGGTGCTTTTGAACAGCTAGAAGCACCCCATTTAGCCGCCGCGATAAGTGCCCTCATTACTGAACCCTTGCGTCCTGAGACCTGGACTAACTATCAACCATCTAATACAGTGATCGAGTCTTTTAGAGCGCCTCTACCCCGCAATACAGAGCTTAATTTAAGAGAAATTCGTCGTCAACTCTATCAGTCACAGAGTCACTATGACATCACTATACCTGTTTGGATGGAAACCCAATTGTTAGGATTAG
>CASBQB010000108.1 GCA_949127655.1 Chroococcales cyanobacterium PMM_0086
GCAAAGAATAAGCTCTATAGTTCTTGTTGATGATTGCTTCTGTAGACTCACCGACTAGTTTACTGATATCTCGCCAGAAATAGCTGACAACAGCAGTTAGTCCAGCCAATTGTACTATGGCGGTAAAAATAGAACCTGGATCTGTCCAGCCTAAAAGTCCGGGCACTATTTTCAGGTGAGCAGTACTACTAATAGGAAAGAGTTCTGTGATCCCTTGCACGACCCCTAAAACAAATAACTGAAATAAATTGAGACTGGCAAAGCCTAAATCAACTCCTTCTTTGCAGGAAGCTGAAGCACTAGCTAAATAAAGGGGTAAGAACATAAGATCAATTTTTGAGTGACAAATATTAAAGAGTATAAATCAAGAAAGATTATTTTTTGCTTAAATCTTTCTTCCTAGGGGTTTCAGACAAGATACCTAGTAATAGAGAGAAAATACCTAAATTAATACAGACATCGGCTAGGTTAAAAATAGGGAAACGAATGAGACGAAAATCCAGAAAATCAATGACGTGTCCCCAAACAAAACGGTCTAAACCGTTGCCTAAAGCCCCTGCTAAAATCAATCCATAACCTAGCTGTTCGTAACGCTTTTGTTGAGGACCCCAATAGGCTAAGGAGATTAAACCTAGACTAACGATTAAAGAAAGCCATTTAAGCCAATTAACTCCTCCTTGAAAGACGCTAAAAGCTGCCCCAGTATTGGTAGCATAAGTCAGATGAAAGATTCCCTCTAACAAAGGGAAACTCTTCTGAGTAACGGGAAATTTTTGGATAATCAGTAATTTGGAGACTTGGTCTAAAACTAGTCCTAAAATGGAGGCTGACCAGAAGATTTTATTTTTCAGCATTTGTCCTAGTAAAACAAAATCCGACGCACAAGGTAGCCCAAAAAAGCAATCACACAGATGATTACAGCCTGTCCAGGTAAAGGTAAGATTGAATAGTGCAAGAGTAATTGAGGTACTTCCTTAAGGGCGGGATGAGACAAAGTCAGAGATAGCACAATAATATAGATAGTGCCCAAAAGATGAATGATGCCCAACCCACAGAAAGCACTATAGGCTAAATTTTCTAGAGAATTCCGACGTTTAAAAGCTAAAGCGCCGCACAGTCCAGCACCTGGCATAAAGCCTAAAATATAACCAAAAGTGGGTTCTCTCCAATACTCTGGTCCGCCTCCTTGTGCAAAGACTGAAAGCGAGGTTAAACCAAGAATCACATAAGCTACTTGAGCAATAATGCCCGCATCTCTACCTCCTAGACACCCAGTGATTAAAACGGCACCCACTTGATAGGTGACTCCGAGGGGATGGGTAGAGAGACCATCTGACCAGTCCCAAGGCATATTAGTTATCGAAGCTTCAAAAAAAGTACTAAAGATGGTCAGGAGTAACCCAATTAACGCCCAAAGATACTCGACAATCCAGTGGATGCCTGTATCATTTTTCTTAGGGCGCGAAGAACTAGCCTGTCTATTTCTGCGTTCTCTTCTGGTATTCACCGGGGATCGGGGCTTCGCCTCCTGAGAGTCCAATAGCTTCTAACATTGCTTGATCTTGCTCTGGTGGTTGTCCTAAAGTAGTTAAGTAATGCCCGACTAGCATAGCATTAATTCCTGCTTGTAAGCCAAGGCTTTGTAACTCTCCCATCACTGCTTCTCTCCCCCCTGCATAGCGTAAAATCTGTTCTGGGAGAATAAAGCGAAAGATAGCTATTGCTTTTAAGGCTTCATAGGGATCTAATTTGGGACGCTTTTCTAATGGTGTACCCTCTCTAGAATTAAGTAAGTTTAGTGGTACTGATTCAACTTGTAATTCTGCTAGTGTGAAGGCTAAATCCAAGCGATCCCCCCAGCTTTCCCCTAGTCCAATAATGCCACCACTACAGGCCTGTATACCTGCTGCTTTGAGGTTTTTTATCGTCTCTAGGCGATCTTGCCAAGTGTGGGTGGTGACAATCTGACCAAAGAAAGAAGAGGAGGTTTCTAGATTATGATTGTAGCGGGTGACTCCTTTTTCTTTGAGTAATTGAGCTTGTTCTGCAGTTACTTCACCTAAGGCACAACAGGGTTTAATCTTCGTTTCTTGAATAATGCGTTCTACCGTCTCTAAGATAGTGGCAAATTCTTGAGACTTGGGACTACTGTATTTAAGACCTCTACCTTGACTGACTAGACAAAACCGTTTTGCTCCTGCTGCCTCTGCTGCTTTAGCCTGCGCTAGGATCTCATCAGGTGACTTTAATCCATAGACGGGTGTATCTGAACTAGGATGATGAGCAGACTGAGAGCAAAAGGAACAGTTTTCTGAACAGTTGCCTGATTTGACGTTGATAATACTACAGAGGTCTACTACATTACCACAGCAAGCTTGACGTATTTTATTGGCAGTTCTACAGAGTTCTAGGATGTTGCTCTTTCCCTCAATTTGGGTTAGAGTTATTGCTTGGTTTCTAGTAATTCTTTGCCGGGCAATGATCCGATCTGAAAGTTGATCTAGCCAAATACTGAGTGCTTCTGGATGAGAGGAGACTTCTATCACTATCTTATTCTCTTGGGAATCAAGCTTATTTTAACATCAAAGAAATACTCTATGTTGTAATGAGGGCATTTGACGACGCACTCTTTCTAGACGGTCAGGGTTTATTTCAGCTATAGCCATTCCTACTTCTTCACCTGCATCCCCCAGAATCACCCCCCAAGGGTCAATAATCATCGCATGACCATGCGTATATCTTCTTTCATAGTGATTGCCTGTTTGGGCTGGAGCTAGTACGTAACAAGTATTTTCAATCGCTCTAGCTTGTAGTAAGATTTTCCAGTGATCCTTTCCTGTGTAGGCGGTAAAGGCTGCAGGAATTACTAGAATATCTGCTCCTTTAGCAGAGAGATGACGGTAAAGTTCTGGGAAGCGCACATCATAACAAATAGATAAACCAATATTACCTAATTTTTCCGAGAAGACTATTGAGGGTAAGTCATTTCCAGCCTTCACTGTTTTTGACTCTCGATAAGTGTTCCCATCTGGGACATCCACATCGAATAAATGGACTTTTTGATAACGTCCTAGTTCATCTCCATTGGGTGACACTAGACTGGCTATATTATAAGCTTTACTAGGTTCTTCGGGCACTGGATAAGGAAAACCCCCACCTAAAAGAGTTACCTGAAAACGTTGAGCCATTGTTTTGAGAAACTTTTCAGTTTGCAGTCCAACTTCTGGCGCTTGGGCTATTTTTTCTTCTTCTTTGCCCAAGAAAGAAAAATTTTCCGGTAAACCGATTAATTCTGCGCCACGGCGTACTGCTAATTCAATTAAATCTTCTGCTTGAGTCAGATTGTATTCTAAATCAGGCTTACTGGTCATTTGAATAGCTGCTGCAAGATAGGGTTTCATTGAAGATCGCTCAAAGGATAATCACTCAGTAGAAATATATTTTAACCTATAAAATGCCGCCATTAGACCTTAGAGCCAAGGCGGCATAATTAGTAAATGGGCGCAAGCTATTAACTAACTCTGCCACTCAGTATGGAAGAATTCACCTCTAGGATGGTCAACTCGTTCATAGGTATGGGCACCAAAATAATCGCGTTGCGCTTGAGTTAAGTTCTGAGGGAGATGTTCTTGACGATAGCTATCAAAATAGCCCAAGGATGCACTAAAAGCAGGCACAGGGATACCGAGGGTATTAGCTAGAGATATCACCTCTCTCCAGGCATTTTGACGGTCTAAGATACTCTGTTTGAATTCAGGCGCTAAGAGTAAATTAGCTAGTTTTGGATCATCATTAAAGGCTGATTTGATCTTATCAAGGAATCCCGCTCTAATAATACAGCCGCCTTTCCAAATACGGGCGATTTCTGGTAAGTTTACGCCATAGTTGTTTTCCTGTGAGGCTTTGGCAATAAGAGCCATACCTTGAGCATAAGAACACATTTTAGAGCAATAGAGGGCATCCCGAACTTTATCAATAAAGGAAGAAATATCTCCTTGATACTGACTACTTGGACCTGTTAACTGTTTAGATGCGGCTACCCTTTCAGCCTTAAAAGATGAAATATTTCGGGCATAGACTGCTGAATAGATGGTAGGAATAGGCACACCAAGTTCTAAAGAACTGATAATTGTCCAGCTTCCTGTTCCTTTTTGTCCAGCTGCATCGACAATTAAATCAATCAAAGGTTTTTGAGTTTCGGGATCAATATAACTAAAGATATCGGCTGTTATCTCAATTAGGTAGGAGTTGAGTTCTTCAGTTTTGTTCCACTCGCTGAAGACTTGATGAAGTTGAGTATTATTTAAGCCTAAACCTTTTCTGAGCACATCATAGGCTTCAGCTATCAACTGCATATCGCCATATTCGATGCCATTGTGCACCATTTTGACGTAATGACCTGCGCCACCTGGTCCAACAAAGGTTACACATGGTCCGTCATCAACTTGGGCTGCTATTTTAATCAAAATAGGTTCTAACTCAGCATAGGCGCTTTTAGTCCCACCTGGCATTAAACTTGGACCATTTAAGGCACCTTCTTCTCCACCACTGACACCCATTCCGACAAAGCCAAGACCAGTCGATTCTAGTTCTTGAGTACGTCTTTCTGTATCTTCATACAGAGAGTTTCCTCCATCGATGATCATATCGCCTGGTTCTAAAAGTGGCTTGAGTTCTTGGATGACCGCATCTACTGGCGCACCTGCTTTGACCATGACCAGGATTTTGCGAGGACGTTCTAATACCTGGACAAATTCTTGCAGTGAGTAAGCAGCTTTGACATCTTTTCCCTCTGCCCGTTCCTTCATAAAGGCTTCTGTCTTAGCTGCAGTTCTATTGTATACTGCAATGGGAAATCCACGGCTTTCTACATTTAAGGCCAGATTTTCGCCCATTACCGCTAAGCCAATTACACCGAAAGTTCTTTGAGTCATAGATTTTATTGGAGCAGTGCTTCTATTTTTCTCTAGGGTAGTGCTTTAAAGACTATCTTGCTATAAAGACAATCTAAAGTATTGTTACATTTTAGGAGATTAATCTGACTTAGCTAAAAATCTGTAGCCAATAAATATCCTCATAACCCAATCTTGACCAGACAAGCCATTGACGGTTATACGGAAATTCCGTATAGTAAGAGCATGGAGTTTGAATGGGATGACCACAAAGCCAAGGAGAATTTAGCGAAACACCAGATCGATTTCGTCGATGCCATTCGTATTTTTTTGGACCCATTGAGAATGGAGACGCGCTTGAAAGTAATCGGGCAGGTAAACTCTATAATTTTAGTGGTGATCTACAGGGAAAGAAGTCAAAAATATCGAATAATTTCAGCAAGGAAAGGCACCAAAAATGAGCGAAGAATCTATCAAAACTATCCGTCTTAACTCTGATGGTCAAGTATTTGAAATCAAAAACAATCAAGAAGAAAAATTGGTCGTAGGACAAACCCAATGGAAAATAGTTGAAGCTTTAAAGGAAGAAGAAATAGAATTAGCAGCACTTAGCGACCCAAACAACCCAATACTATCAGAAAAAGAACTTCAAAGCTTTTCTCCGATACCGGATGTCCAACAAATTCGCACTAGATTACAGTTAAGCCAGAGACAATTTGCCCAAAAATTCCAGCTATCCCTAAAAACTTTGCAGGACTGGGAACAGAGGCGTAGTCAACCCGACCAAGCCGCCCGTATTTTGTTAAGGGTAATTTCTGTCAATCCAGAAGCCGTCACTAAAGCTTTAACCACCAGATGAGGAAACGGGCGGTATTGTTACATTTTAGGGGATTATCTGACTTATAGCAGTATCTACAAAGATTAGTCCTCTCTTTAAAACCCTTAAACTCAACACTCTACTTGCCTTTTCCTCGGTGCCTCCTGCCTCTGACGGTTATAAGGAATTTTCGTATAATCAACTACTTAGATGGATAGAAGAAAAGTAGATTAAATTAATATACTAAAACTAATAGAATAACTCCAGTAATGAAAATAATTAACCAAGTAAAAATGGTGTCTTGAAAGCGATTCAATAAAAAGAAAAGGACTCCAGCTATTATAAAGGATAAGATAAGGCTCATAATAAGCATTGGTAAATAGTTAGGATTTGGTGTAATTGCCGCACTTTGTACTAGTAGCTTTTCAACCAATATAAAGATGGCATAAATGCCAGAAAATAACCAAGGCTTATTATAATTATCATTGGCTTTAGCTAGTGATGCCAATAAAAAGATTTCTAAAAGATTTACACGCATAAACTACCCCGTGATTAGATTTTTTTGCGATTATCCCATAACATATAAAAATAATCAACTACAAGCTTGTGTTTTAGTTCACCCTTCCTGAAACACTTCTTAGAACCTCAGGAATCACCGCATCTATGGGAAATTCTAAGATAGTTTCGGAAGTAGCGAGATAACCTGATTGTCCAAAACAAGCTAAAAGTCGCCCTAAAGCCACCCAGACATCTGCATCAAACTCCCAGTTTCCTGACTTGGGGGTATGACAGGCAATTGATTTAAGTGCCCAGAAATAACTATTACGCACTATGGAACCTCCCTTTTTGTAAGGTGGTACATCTGAGGCATCTATAGAAATAATATCTTCTTCTAAATATACTTTCACAACAAGTTAAATAGTAATAGTTTTTTGAGCAGGAGTTAACCCAGTAGCGGTTTTAACTTCCTGATAGACTGCTAAATCAAACCAGAAAGTAGTGCCAACGCCTACCTCACTGGCTAGAGTTATCTTACTCTGATGCTTATCTATAATATTTTTAACAATGGAAAGTCCTAGTCCTGTCCCTTCTAGGGTATGTACACGGTTCTCCACCCGATAGAAACGGTCAAAGATTGCCGGTTGATCTTCTGCAGCAATGCCAATACCTGTATCTGATATTTCCACTCTTACTCTTTCTCCTTGGGAGTCATTCTGACCATCTTTAACTTCATAGCAAAGAATAACTATTTTCCCTTGGTTGGGTGTAAATTTTATGGCATTTCCAACCAAATTAGTCATAACTTGCAA
>CASBQB010000109.1 GCA_949127655.1 Chroococcales cyanobacterium PMM_0086
ATTCGTCAGCGTGGAACCAGTGTACATCCAGGCAAAAACGTCGGGAGAGGAGGAGATGACACTCTTTTTGCTCTCATTGATGGCGTAGTTAAATTTGAATACAAAGTAGGCGGTCGTCGAAAAGTGAGCGTCTATCCTGTAGAAGTAACTGAACCCGCTGCAGCAGCAGTCTAGATCAAGGTAGAGACGTGTTATAAAGCGTCTCTACTACTTTGCCAGAAATTTCTTGCCCTAACCAAGGAGTATTACAAGAAAGAGAACAGAGCGAAGATGGCTCTACTTTCCAGACTTGGTTAGGATTAAATAAAATCCAGTCTTTAGGTTGAACAGATAGTCCAAGACAGGAAAGGGGGTTAATAGTGACAGCTTTCCAGAACTCCAAGGCTGTTAATTCTTCATTTTCCACAAGTGAGTGCCACATCAAACTTAAAGCTATTTCTAACCCAATGACCCCCGGTGGCGCTTCTGCAAAAGAAACAGTTTTCTCTTCATAAGTATAAGGACTGTGATCTATCGCAATCGCATCGAGTACCCCTGTCCTGAGAGACTGGATGAGTGCTTGACGATCACCAGGATTACCTAATGGTGGCTCTATGCGTAAATTTGTATTATAACTGGCAATCGCCTCACTACTGAGTAATAAGTGCATCCAAGTAGTACTTGCTGTGACAGGTAAGCCTTTTTCTTTAGCCTGAGCAATCAATTCAAGACCCTTGGCGGTAGAAATACGCATAAAATGTACGGGGGTGCGGATTTCCTCAACTAGAGCTAATAAAGCAGCTAGAGGGGCGGTTTCAGCGTAGACAGGAACACCAGCAAGACCGAACCGCAGGGCATCTAGTCCTTCTCTCATCACGCCATCACCCTGTAGACCATGATCTAAAGCAGTCAAGGCCACTGGTAAACCCAATGGTTTAAGATATTCTAAAACCCTTCTGACTAGTCCTAACTGTTTAAAAGGATGATTATCAGTAAAACCAATTACGCCAACTTGCGCTAATTCCCTTAAGTCGCTCATTTGTTTTCCCTCCAAACCCAGAGTGACTCCACCCCAGAAATTAACTTTTAAGGAAGTCTGTTCGGCTATTAAACGTTGAGACAACATAGAAATAGGTGCAGGGTTATCCAGAGGGGGAGAGGTGTTTGGTAAAAGATTAAGACAAGCAATACCGCCTGCTTGCGCCGCCTTTAATAGACTAGAAAAGGTTTCTCTCTCCTGGTGTCCTGGTTCTGAACTGAGACTATAAAGATCAACTAAAGCAGGTGCTAACAGCCAATTTATCGCTTTTAGATAGGTAACTTGAGAGGGGATATTTTCCGGGTTGATTGCTGCGATTTTACCCTCTATTATAAGAACATCGACAACCTGATCTATTTGTCGAAGAGGGTCAAGAAGGCGAATTTTTTGTAGTAGGGTAGGAGAGAGTAATTTCACTTTAAGACAGAGAATTCATTCTGAAGGATGTTGACGGCGGTTGAAACTTCTTAACATAGAAAGACCTGTTACAAGCATCACAACTACGCCCAGCCCATTTAATATGACATACAAGATGCCTATTTTTTCTCCTAAATAGGCACCTTTATGAATTGAGAGGATTAACTCCTTCCAACTTTCAGAAGGATTAAACCAAGTCTCGGTTATATCAAAAATTACTCCAGTTATGACAGTGACTAATAGTGGTAAAAAGATCACAGGGGCTATTTTCTGATGTACTTTTCTTAGAAAACGTAAATTCAACATTAAGGTAATAATTAATTATATTTTTAGTTTAAACTAAATTTAGTTTTAGCAACTCTACTCTTTTACCTGCATCCCTATTGTTTGTATTTCTTTAATTAAATATTGGGCAGTTTTGGGATCTTGTTTTTGATATAAATTGACAGCATATTGAAAAGCTTTCTTACTTTCTGTGTAATTCCCACCTTTTAACCAAGCCACCCCTAAATTCTGATAAGCTGCTGCATATTCTGGATCAAGCTCAATTGCTTTTTGATAGGCTTTAATAGCTTCAGCTAATTCTCCACAATATTTATAGACTAAACCTAGATTATAATAGCCCATAGCGAAGCTGGGATCAATTTCTAAAGTCATCTGATAGAGTTCTTGGGCTAGTTTCCACTGTTCAAGGGAAAGAAATACTCCCCCTAAGTTATTATAGGCACCCAGTTTAAGACAATCTTGGAGTGGTAGATTAATCGCTTTTTGGTAGTGTTTGACTGCAGACTCTAGCTTTTGTTTCCGCACATAGGCATTAGCCAAATGATACTGTAATTCATAGACAACAGGTATTGTTCCAGTATTCGACTTTAACCCCTGTTTGAGTAGTTTAAACCCTGCGTTATCTTTGCCTAACTCTAAATAGAGTGCCCCTAATTTACTACAAACATAGGCATCTTCGGGGTTTTTGAGTAGATAACTCTCCATGGCTTTTTGGGCACGCTGTAGCTTATTTTCAGCTAGGATTACTCCAGGTTGGTAACCATAATGTAATATGGCTATATTTTCTAGTTCTCTAACTTGCCAATGTTGTTCTTTTTTTAAGAGATCTACCACACTGTCATCGATCATCGCATGATAAGGACGCGAGAATTTAACCCCTTGGTGCTTCCGAAAGAGACGCGATACTAAAGAGTAAGGAGACTGACTTGCACCAACTTCTTTTCTAATTAGGTTAACTACTAAAGTCTCAGGACTTTCTATTACTTTCTCAATAGCAGGAATTATTTCAGGTGTCAATACTTCATCTGCATCTAAAATCAGTACCCACTCACTTTCTACTGCACCTAAAGCCACATTACGCGCTGCTGAGAAATCCTCGCACCAGGCAAAAGTTGGCGGTATTTTGGCTCGGTAATTTTCGGCTATTTTGACAGTTTTATCAGTTGAACCACTATCCAGTACAACTATCTCATCTACTAAATCTTTCACACTATCTAAGCATTTCGGTAGATTTACTTCTTCATTTTTAACAATCATGCAGAGGGCTAGTCTATTCATAAAAACTTTATAAAATTTTTAATCTTTGTAGCAAGATATACAAATAAGTTACTCTATATTACTTTATCTTAATAAGTTACCCTCTTATACATATATTAATAATTTTGTTTCCTGTTTTTTGTTCGCTTCTAGCCCCGCCTGCTGTTGCTGAACTGATTAGCTCTAAGTATCACTTGGGAATTATTCGCTGTCAGTTCTGGCATAGAGGACTAAGTGATATCTATCTCTTAGAAACAGAGAATGAGCTATATATTCTTAAAGTCTATCATTGCCATTGGCGTAAGCAAGAAGATATTTATTTTGAATTAGAATTTCTCAAGTTTCTCAAAAGTAATCATATTCCAGTTTCAGACCCTTTAGAAACCAAAGAGGGGGAATTTTGTATTAGTATTGAAGCTCCTGAAGGAATCAGACAGGCTGCACTTTTTAACTATGCACCTGGTGCTGTAGCTGTAGGGGACTTAAACCCTCAACAAGGTCATCTATTGGGCGTAACCTTGGCTAAACTTCATCGCTGTAGCGGGTCTTTTAGACCATCTTACCCTCGTCAACCTTTAATTTTAGAATATATCTTAGAACAATCACTAGAAGATATTACCCCTTTTTTACAAGAGCGAAAAAAAGAATTACAAGACTTTCAAGATATTACTAATAATCTCTTGAAGGAAATTATTAATCTTCCAGCAGAATCACCTTACTGGACAGTCTGTTGGGGAGATCCTCATAGTGGAAATATTCACTTTGTCTCTGATGAAGAACTAACACTCTTTGATTTTGATCAATGTGGTTATGGTTACCGCTTATTTGATATTGCTAAATTTTGGCAAGTTACCCTGCAAAGTGGACTAAGTCGCAGTATTCGAGATTCTTTTTTAAGCGGCTATCAAAGTTGCCAATCTATTCCAGAATTTGAATTTTTATACTTAAAACCCCTAACTCAAATAGCACATATTTGGGCTTGGTCGATTAGCTTAAATGCAGCTAAATACTATGATTATTGTCGATTAGATGAGTATTATTTCACTAAAAGATTACAACATCTTAAGCGTATTGGCAGCAATGATCTCTATCCTAAACTATAGATAAGTCCTGAAAGTGAATCGTTATCTGGGATAATCTTTTATAAGACAAAATTTGCTAAGATAAGAAAAACTTTTTTAGGTCAGTTTTCCACCAAATGCAAATCAGAAGAAGACCGCCAATGGTTCCAGTAGAAGTCGATACCGTGAAGTATCAAGCTATTCTACCTGATGCTAGTCCTCAAAATATTCTCGAAGAAATAGTCTGGCAAAAAGAAAAAGAAGTTGAACAGATGAGAGTGTATCTTCCTCTGTTGAAATTACAAGCTAAAATTAAAGATGCTCCCCCAATTAGAGATTTTTTAGCAGCCCTTAAATCAAGTCAACTTCGACCCGCTTTAATTGCAGAAGTAAAAAAAGCCTCGCCTAGTAAAGGAGTGATTAGAGAAGACTTTGATCCAGTAGCTATTGCTAAAGCATATCAAGCAGGAGGCGCAGCCTGTCTCTCAGTTTTAACGGATGTCAAGTTCTTTTCTGGTAGCTTTGAAAATCTGTCTTTAGTTCGTCAAAATGTAACTCTACCCCTACTCTGTAAAGAATTTATTCTCTATCCATATCAAATATATCTCGCTCGCAGTAAAGGCGCAGATGCAGTGCTTTTAATTGCTGCTATCTTAACCAATCAAGATCTGCAGTATTTTTTACTCATCCTTGAAAAACTCAAGATGACAGCTTTAATAGAGGTTCATACTCTAGAGGAATTAGATCGTGTCCTTCAATTAGAAGGGGTTAAGCTGATAGGCATAAATAACAGGAATTTAGAAACCTTTACAGTAGATCTTCAGACAACCTCTCAACTCCTCAAAGAACGTCAAAGGGAACTAGAAAAAAGAGATATTCTAGTAGTCAGTGAGTCAGGACTACATAACCTATCTGACCTAGAAATAGTTAAAGCTAGTGGTGCTCAAGCTGTTTTAATTGGAGAATCACTAATTAAACAGCCTGATCCAGAACAGGCTATTATAAACCTCTACAGAGAGATATAATGAAAGACTTAGTAAAAAAAGACTAAAGTGTCATTCAAATAAGGATCAATAAGGCCTCCTTTTACTAAAGAATAGAAAAAAGGGAAAAATCTCACAACTTTAACCCCTACAAAATAAGGATAAAGACAAAATGGACAACAAACTAATGCTAATGATCCCAGGACCGACTCCTGTACCGGAAAAAGTCCTCTTAGCAATGGCTAAACATCCCATAGGCCACAGAAGCGGAGAGTTTAGCAAGGTTATTGCAGAACTGACAGAAAACCTCAAATGGCTGCACCAAACAGAGCATGATGTCTTAATGTTAAGTGCTACTGGAACAGGTGCAATGGAAGCAGGGATCATTAATTTCCTCAGTCCAGGCGATCAGGTTCTAGTCGGTAATAACGGTAAATTTGGCGAACGTTGGGGTAAGCTAGCTAAGGCCTTTGGTGTAGTAGTAGAAGAAATTACAGCAGAATGGGGTAAACCTCTAGATGTAGAAGAATTTCGCAGCAAGCTAGAAGCTGATACAGACAAGAAGATCAAAGCAGTGATCATCACCCATTCCGAAACCTCCACAGGGGTACTCAACGACCTAGAAGGGATCAACAAAGCAGTTAAAGCACATGGAGTTGCTTTAATCATTGTAGATGCTGTAACCAGTCTAGGGGCTTGTAATATACCCGTAGATGAATGGGCTTTAGATGTAGTGGCTTCCGGCTCACAAAAAGGCTATATGCTACCTCCAGGCTTAGGTTTTGTCTCGGTAGGTCCGAAAGCTTGGCAAGCCTACAAAACCGCTAAAATTCCTCGTTTCTATCTTGACCTAGGCAAGTATAAAAAAGCAACTGATGAAAATAGTTCCCCCTTCACCCCTCCAGTTAACCTAATGTACGGACTGCAAGCTAGTCTACAAATGCTCAAAGCAGAAGGACTAGAGGGCATTTTTAAACGTCATCAGAAAGCAACCCAGGCGACCAGAGAAGCAATGAAAGCCCTATCATTACCCCTTTTTGCCCCCGATAATGCAGCAAGTCCGGCCATCACAGCAGTCGCACCAATAACTGTCGAAGCAGAAAAAATACGCTCTGTGATGAAGAAGCGCTTTGATATTGCCTTAGCAGGTGGACAAGACCATCTTCAGGGAAAAATCTTCCGTATAGGTCATCTCGGTTTTGTCTGTGAGAGGGATATCCTAGCAGCTATCGCCTCACTCGAAGCAACTCTGATGGCCTTAGGCGATAGACAAGTCACTTCTGGCGCTGGGGTTGCTGCTGCTGCTCGTATTTTGATCCAAGACTGACTTTTTTAGCAAAAGAGTATCAGCATTAATTATTTTTACCTTTGAACTAATGGAAGCAGAAGAACTAGTAGCCGCCTTAGAAATTCCTGCAGATCTCAACTTTGAACTACCTGATCCCGAAGATGAGGAAATCCCAGAAATTGACTTTCAACAGCAAGTTGATAGTTTTTGGAAAGTTTGTGATCGCTTTGATTTGCAAACAGATATCTGGCGAGGTAGGATTTTAAGAACAGTAAGAGATCGTGAGAAAAAAGGCGGTGAAGGGCGTGGTCTAGGCTTTCTCAACTGGCTCAAGGAAAGAGAAATTACTAAGAGCCAGGCTTATAATTTGATTCAATTAGCTAATAGTGCTGATACTCTTTTAACAGAAGGTAAACTGCAACCAGAATCAATCAATCGTTTTAGTAAAAGGGCTTTTGTGGAAACAGCCAAGGCTGATCCCGAAGTGCAAAGACTGGTCAGTGAAGCAGCCCAAAAAGGAGATCAGATCACTCGTCG
This sequence comes from Chroococcales cyanobacterium PMM_0086, assembly GCA_949127655.1. GTDB lineage: Bacteria > Cyanobacteriota > Cyanobacteriia > Cyanobacteriales > Microcystaceae > CAISPN01. The sequence continues at coordinate 6,847 of CASBQB010000109.1, forward strand.
TGAAGTGAGACAGCTTTCAGATGAATTCATGGCTATGAGTTCTGATTTACTACCAAATGAAGTCAAGGAAAAAGCAGAAGAAGGTACTCTCTCTCCTCGTTATCTGGCTCCTTTAGTGAGGGAATTAGATAAACTCCCCTCAGAACATTTAAAGGGTATTCAAAGAGAAGTATCTGAAAATCCCGATGTTGATACAGTTAAGCTGATGACCACAGAAGCCCGTAACTTAGCTAAATACCTCGATGCAGCCGCCCAGGTACAGACTCTCAGTAAGGCTTCTATTGACGTGGGTATGGCTTTAGAAGAGGCGGTTAGACTACAGTGTTTAAATACGGCTGCAGACTTGGTTAAACAAGCTACACAATTAGAGCAGACTGTCGCTAAACTCTATACAACCTGGAAAAGATTGGGCAATCTCTCAGACCGTCTGTATGTAGATACAGGAGCTAGTAATCCTCACCTGCGCTCAATGTTAACCTGTTTAGAGAGGTTGACTGGTGAAGTGATTGAGATCTCGTTAGATGATGCAGGAGAAAGTATCGTTAGGCTGAAGATACTCTCACCAGAAACAACCACTGAAGCCCCTTTTTAACTTATGCCTCGCCAAAGAGTTAAATCAGACCTCCCTACCAAAATATGCCCTGTCTGCGGACTACCTTTTACTTGGCGCAAAAAATGGCAAAAATGTTGGGATGAGGTCAAATACTGTTCTGAACGTTGCCAGAAAAGGCGCTCTCAAGTTGCTGATAGTAATTAAGAGTAGACCATTTTATATTGGTGGTGTACATTTACTCCCCTTTTCCTTTGGGGGGAAGAGGTTGGGTGATGTTGACCGCAGGGCAGCCCATGGGCGTAGCCGCCCGTAGGGTAGGGTGGGTGGTCATAGCGGAAATCCTAAAAGTTAACCCACTCAAAAATCTACAGAAGAGGTAGGTTAAGAGTGGGTTTCTCTTCTAGCGCAATAATAGAGAATTGTTTACGCTTGAGTCTTAGAGAGTTCTCGATTTTTCCGCATTAATTCTACAAATTCAGCAAAGAGATAATCCGCATCATGTGGACCAGGACTAGCTTCAGGGTGATATTGTACCGAGAAAAAAGGTAAATCCTTATGTTTTAAACCCGCCACAGTTTGATCATTGAGATTAAAGTGGGTGATTTCTAATTG
>CASBQB010000110.1 GCA_949127655.1 Chroococcales cyanobacterium PMM_0086
GGGGTTGCTCCTTCTGGAATAGGTCAAGCAGGTAATATTTCTTTGACCGCAGGCTCCATTGAACTACAAAATGGTGGTATTATTAACTCTAGTATTTTTGGTACTGGAAATGCGGGCAATATTATCATTAATGTGCAAGATGTTTTGAAACTCGATAACGGCTTTATTGAGAACGGGGTTGCTCCTTCTGGAATAGGTCAAGCAGGTAATATTTCTTTGACCGCAGGCTCCATTGAACTACAAAATGGTGGTATTAATACTAGTACTTATGGTACTGGAAATGCGGGCAATATTACCATTAATGTGCAAGATGTTTTGAAACTCGATAACAGTGTTATTCAGGACGGAGTTGCTCCTTTTGGAGTAGGTCAAGGAGGTGATATTTTTGTGACCGCTAAATCCATTGAACTACAAAATATTAGTGTTATTAACTCTAGTGCTTATGGTACGGGAAATGCCGGAAATATTACCATTAATGCTCAAGATGCCTTGAAACTGGACAATAGTGTTATTGGTGCCTTGATATATATTGGAGCAGTAGGTAACGGGGGTAATATTTCTCTGACTGCTAACTCTATTGAACTAAAAAATGTTGCAGCGATTGGCTCCAATACTAGTAGTACGGGAAAGGCCGGAAATATTACCATTAATGTGCAAGATGTTTTGAAACTCGACAACGGCTATATTTTGGACGGGGTTGCTCCTTCTGGAGTAGGTCAAGGAGGTGATATTTTTGTGACCGCTAAATCCATTGAACTAAAAAATGGTAGTAATATTGACTCAAGTACTTTTGGTACGGGAAATGCAGGGAATATCTTCATCCAGGCCAGCGATTCTCTTAGTTTAGTTGGTTTCAGTCAAAGCACCGGGATTTCTAGTGGTATATTTGTAATTAATCAACTAGGAGCAACAGGGGCAACAGGTAGTATTAAAGTTAATACTAATGACGTAGAGATAGCCAATGGTGCCGTAATCTCTGCTATTACTAATAACAATAATCCAGCAGGGAAGATTACCATCAATGCTAATAGTCTAGAACTTATAGGCGGTGGGCAAATCATCTCTTCTACTCGAAGTGGAGGAGACGCAGGAGAGATCTTTTTAAATATAAGCAATAGTTTGACTGTCGATGGTCAAGATCCTACCTATTCTGCACGTTTAGCCAGTTTTGGCAGAGACAATGTAGATCCTCAAAGCGCAGCTAGTGCTATTTTAGCAAGTACTACATCAGACTCAACAGGAAAAGGTGGGAGTATTTCGATTGATCCTCAAACAACAGTTATTAAAAATGGTGCAGGAATTGGGGTCAACAGTTTAGGCAGTGGAGAAGGAGGAAATATCAACTTAACTAGTGGCAATTTGACCCTGGAAAATCAAGGCTTTATTTCGGCTGAAACGGCTAGCAATACAGGAGGAAACATCAACCTCAATGTAGAAAACACCTTGCTGCTACGTAACAATAGTAACATTTCAACTACAGCAGGTACAGCCCTTACAGGAGGAAATGGCGGCAATATAGATATTAATGCTCAATTTATTGTCGCTTTTCCTAGAGAGAACAGTAACATTACTGCCAATGCCTATGAGGGAAATGGTGGTAATATTCAGATTACGACACAAGGCTTATTTGGTCTAGACTATCGAAACGAACTAACCCCATTCAGTGAGCTTACTGCTAGTTCTCAGTTTGGAGTCAATGGACTGGTGAATATTAACCTGTTAAAAAATGAACCCCTACAAAGACTAGCAACCTTACCCAACAACATCATTGATGTCTTAGGATTATTAACACAACCCTGTCTAGGTTCCACACTGGCCAGTAATACTAAAGAGAGCCAGTTCATTAAAACAGGCAGAGGTGGCTTACCTTCTAATCCAAATGAACCCCTAGCAGCAGAAGCCATCTTATCACCACCCTGGGTAACTGTTGATTCTAGTTCAACATCAGCAATGCAGACTCTCTCACCTACCTCATCTTCTCCCGAGTCAATTGTTGAAGCAAAAGGATGGACAATGACTCCTGATGGAGAAATCCAGCTTATCGCTGTAAGTAATACTGTTACACCTGACAATTCAAGACCAGTATCTAATTCTTGTTCTGGGGTACGATAATAAAGTTTTAAATTAAGATGTTTACTAAAAAACAACATTATATATTCAAGTGGTTAGTGATCTTTCTAATGGTGCTCTGTTTATCAGTCCTCTCAGGAACTCAAACAGTCGCTGTAATATCCCAAAATAATTCCCCAGAGACAGTTAAGCAGATTATCGAAGGTAGGCGTTTATTTGAAAATGGTAAATATCAAGAAGCAATTAAAGTATTACAAGAGACACTGAAAACTCTACAAAAACCAGAAGAGCGCCTCACAAAAGCTTCAGTTCTGAGTAATCTAGCGCTCATTTATCAACAATTAGGGCAATGGTCACAAGTTGATCAAGCCACAACAGAAAGCCTCAATCTCCTAAAAACACTAGAGAATTCTCCACAAACTTTGAAAGTACTAGCAAGTAACCTAGACATACAAGGACATCAGCAATTAGAAACAGGACAAAGTGAGAAAGCTTTTACTACTTGGCAAGAAGCAGCGAGCTTCTATGAACAAATAGGAGATCAACTAGGAACAGTGCGTGTCAATCTCAATCAAGCACAGGCTTTACAGTCGTTGGGCTTTTATCGTCGTGCCCTCAAAAGCCTCTCACAGATTAACCAATCCCTAGACAATCAACCAGACTCATTAACTAAAGTAGTAGCTAAACGTTCACTAGCTAACACCTTACAACTTGTAGGAGATTTGGAACAAGCACAGAAGACACTTACAGACAGTTTAAGAATTGCTCAACGTCTTTCTTTGACCAGTGAGATCAGTGCCAACCTATTTAGTCTAGGCAATCTCACCCGTCTTTTCGGGATGCGTTCCAATAGCTTCGATGATCCAGTAGAAGCACAGGAGCAATTTAAACAAGCTCTCGAATATTATAAACAAGCTATAACTGCTTCAGATTCACTTTCTCAAACTGTAGCTATTTATACCAATAAATTGGGTTTACTCCTAGATAGTTTAGATCTTCAACAAAAGAACCCAGATCTTCAACAAAATAGCCAAAGCGGCCCTGAGATAGAAGCACTACTAAGTAAAATAGACCCTCTGCTGAAGCAACTTCCGCCCAGTCGTCCTAACATCTATGCACAAATTAACCTAGCCAAGAATCTCACGCGACTCCAAAAAGTGCCAAAAAGCCAAATTACAATAACTCAGAAGGACATTGAGCTTCTTCTAGATGTTGCTATTAAACAGGCCCAAGAACTAGAGGATGAACGCGCACTGTCCTATGCTATTGGCTATCGTGGCACCCTGAAAGAAAACCAAAAAGAATACACTCAAGCAGAAACACTCACCCAACAAGCCTTACTATTAGCGCTCAATGCCAATGCTAGAGATATTGCTTATCAATGGCAATGGCAACTAGGACGTTTACTCAAAAACCAAGCTCGACTCTTCGAGTCAATAGTTGCTTATGACCAAGCTGTAGAAACCCTAAAAGCCCTGCGTAGTGATTTAGTTGCCATTAATCCTGAGATTCAGTTTACCTTCACTGAACAGATTGAACCAATCTATCGGGAGTATATTGAGTTACTCCTCCGCGGTACTCCCAAACAACAACAATTAGCTAAAGCGCGTGAAACCCTAGATGCCCTGCAATTAGCCGAATTAGAAAACTTCTTCCGAGCAACCTGTCTTGATGCTCATCCCTTACTGATTGACCAAGTGACTGACAAAGATGATCCCACCTCTGCTATTCTCTATCCGATCATCCTATCAGACCGCTTCGAGATGATCTTAAAACTTCCTCAGCAACCTCTACGCCACTATACCACCCCGATCAATGACCCCAAAGAAATAGAAAGAATGCTCAATGAGTTTGTCGGTCTTCTCAAAGGGCGCAACAGTGATCGCCAAGACATTTTAAAGGATAGTCAAATAATATATGATTGGCTACTTAAACCCCTAGAACAAGATTTAGCCAATAGTCAGATTAAAACCCTCGTCTTTGTTCCAGATAGTCGGCTGCGTAATATTCCTATGGCTGCTCTCTATGATGGGGAAAATTATCTCATTGAAAAGTATAATCTAGCCCTTATTCCGCAACTGTATTTGTTCCAACCCCAACCCTTAGTCAAAAAAGACTTGAAAGTTCTGACTGCTGGACTGACTGAACCCAGAGGCGGCTTTTTGGGACTTCCCTATGTTTCCCAAGAATTCTCTAAAATTCAGTCCATAATACCAAACAGTACCTCTATTCTCAATGAAGATTTTACTAACAAAAACTTACAGAAGAAGATCAATGCGGTGAATTTTTCTATACTGCATTTAGCGACACATGGTCAGTTCAGTTCCCAATTAGAAAATACCTTCATTCTCACTTGGGATGAGCGACTCAATGCCAATCAACTTAATGAGTTATTGCGCTCTGGTTCAGGGCAAAAAACCGAACCTTTAGAACTTCTTGTCCTGAGTGCTTGTCAAACCTTGGCGGGCGATAAAAGAGCCGCCTTGGGACTAGCTGGTATAGCCATCAGAGCAGGTGCTCGGTCTACATTGGCTACACTCTGGTCGGTTAATGATGAGGCTACCTCTTTGCTGATGGGAGAATTCTATGATGCTTTAAAAAATCCCACCATTACTAAAGCAGAAGCACTCCGCCTCGCTCAATTGGTACTCTTTAAAAATTCTCGCTTTGAGCATCCTTATTATTGGGCTGCTTATGTTTTGGTCGGTAATTGGTTATAATGCTTTGAGAGTAAACTTCTCACGTTAAGTGAAACTAATGTAGACGTAGACCTTACGGCTGACTAAAGTCAACAGCCCGCTCTCTTCGCAAGCGTCAACGCCCGTAGGGTAAGAAACAACACCAGCAGCTATGCCTCCATGTTTTGACAGATGGTCTAATTTTAGAAGAAAAGCCGAAAAAGCAGTAGTTATTTTTAGTAGACTTTTGCGCCAAGAGTAAAATAAGTTCTACCTTCAGCCTACAGCCCTAACTTACCAAAGTGGATCATTAGCCGTATATATTTTTAAGCTTTCTACCTTAAGAGGAACTCCACTGATACAAGCGCAGAGAGTTGTGCCATCATCTAATTCTACTTCACAGGCATGGCAATGACCCATCAGGCAGCCTGTAGGGATGAAAACACCTGCACGTCTAGCAACCTCGCAAAGAGGCTCTCCTGCTTGAGCTTCTATTAAAACATCATCAGGTAAAAAATGAATTTGTACAGTCATGGTTAGAAATATCTTAAAATCCAAGTAAAGCCAGAGGTTTTCAGTTTATCAGTTTTATCTTTCTCTTTGTTTCCCAGTCATCAGTAGCAATTAAAACCACCAACAGCCTATCATAATCTATGTCTTTCAGGTATGAGTTAACAGACCATGCTAAAGAGCGTATCGCTTTAAGGGAGATTCCTTTAGAATGGTTGGAGCGCGTATTATTCAACCCGTTGAGGATCGATTTTGATGAAGTCGATCCAGATCTACGCCACGCTTTAGGTGTTATTCCTGAATACGGCGACCGAGTTTTGAGAGTTGTCTATAAAATTTCAGTCGTGCCAGTACTAATTATCACAATTCACTTTGATAGAAACCTCAAGGGAAAATTATGAAAGTTTCATATGATCGAGTTGCAGACGCAATTTACATATACCTCACCAGTGCTAAAATTGTTGAATCAGAAACTATTTATCCTGATCTAGTCTATGACTATGATGAAAATAACTTGCTCGTTGGGGTAGAGATATTGGGGATTCAGAAAAGAACATCCGAACAATTAAAAGACCTTCTCAATGCTCTCACCCCTGAAATTAGAGAGGTTTTAAAAGATTTCTCCACTTCTTTGTCTGCTTTATCTGTTTAAGGGCAATCCTTTATGCTCTTCCTGCTAATTTATTTATTTCCCCTTTGAAGACGAGGATAGAGATCACTTAAGCGATCGATTGCACCAGAACCTAACTCATAGGCATCGAGAAGACACTTTGCTAAGATACTGTTTAAGTCTAATTTAGGAAAAAATTGACTCTCTTCGACTTGAATGTAACAAGCTTCCTGAAATTGGTAGATAGAAATCTGCTGTTGCCGAATAATCCAGACTTCCTTAATTTTATATCGAAGATAGTCATTAACATTAGTAAATGAGGTAACATCCAACTCAATAGCTAAATCGGGTGCTGGATCTTTACTCCAGTCGATCCTCAGCTTACCTACTACGGGTATTTCGCCAATATAAAAGAAATGATCGGGGATGATGCCACTGTACTCTGGTAACCCGATGGTCGTTTCATGGTAGGAGTCAAAGCTCAATCCTTGATGACGTAGTAATACTTTCACCATGTCCACTACGATATCTAATTGTTTGCCATGTTCTGGCAACGGTACCATCAGTTTAATTTCTCCCTGATTAAATTTTAGGCGGGGGAAAATGCTATCTCCCAAACTTCGCTGCAAAGTTTGATAGTCTTCCCAACTTCCAAGGACTCTCACAACTGTCCCTACGGGGAGTTTAATGGTATTAGGCTTAACGACAAGTTCGATCAAGTTTCTCTCCTTCATACCTGAAATTAGGGTGCCCTCAAAAGAACACCCTTTTATATTACCGAGAACCAGCTAAGACAGATTCAGTAGAAGATACTGCCTTGAGACAAGAGAGAATAGCATCAACATTCTTTTTAGCATCTCCAAAAAGCATTTGAGTATTATCTTTATAAAATAGAGGATTATCTACTCCTGCATAACCACTGGCCATACCCCGCTTCATCACTATTACCTGAGTTGCCTTCCAAACTTCTAGAACAGGCATACCAGCGATAGGACTAGAGGGGTCATCTAAAGCACTAGGGTTAACAGTATCATTAGCCCCAATTACTAAAACAACATCTGTTTCTGTAAAGTCCTCGTTAATCTCATCCATTTCTAGAACAATATCATAGGGAACTTTCGCTTCTGCTAACAGTACGTTCATATGCCCAGGCAGTCTTCCAGCTACAGGGTGAATGCCAAAACGGACTTTAATACCTCGTTCACGCAAGATCTTAGTAATCTCAGAAACAGGGTGTTGAGCCTGTGCTACCGCCATACCATAGCCAGGGGTGATGATGACCTGTTTAGCCTCAGACAGCAGTTCAGCAGTCGCCTGGGCATTGATCGTCTCAACTTCACCTTGAGGAGTCGCAACACCTGTACTGCCAGTGGATTTAGCTGCACCTTGCCCAAAACCACCCAGAATAACACTGATAAAAGAGCGGTTCATCGCTTTACACATAATAAAGCTCAGGATAGCACCACTGCTACCCACTAGGGCACCTGTAATAATTAATAGGTCATTAGAGAGCATAAAACCAGCAGCAGCAGCAGCCCAACCTGAATAACTATTGAGCATGGAGATAACCACTGGCATATCAGCACCCCCGATAGCCGCAACTAGATGGAGACCTAGTACTGCAGCGAGACCCGTCATAATTAAAAGAGGTTGAATGCCGAGACTACCTTGAGCCTCCATAAAAGGGAAACCTAGATAGATGGTACCAACTAAAAGAGCAATATTCAGGAGATGACGACCAGGGAGGAGAAGAGATTTACTAGAAATAATCGCTCTGAGTTTCCCAAAAGCGACAATAGAACCAGTAAAAGTAACTGCACCGATGAAGATCCCCACATAGATTTCTATTTTGTGGATAGTTTCTTCTACTCCCGAGAGACCAGAGTCACCTAAATAATTAGCAATACCCACCAAAACAGCAGCTAGACCGACAAAACTGTGTAAAATTGCTACAAGTTCTGGCATAGAGGTCATCGCCACACGGGAAGCCAAGAAAGCGCCTATTAGAATAGCTGGAATAATAGCAGCTAAGAGTGTAGTATAGTTAGAAACTGCAGAACTAGCAGCAGTCGCCACAAAAGCCACAATCATGCCTAGAATACCGTAGACATTGCCCATACGAGCACTTTCTTGATTAGAAAGACCAGCCAGAGAGAGAATAAAGAGGGCACTAGCGGCTATATAAGCCACTGTCAGTAAATTATCAGACATGATTCTATTAATCCTTTTGGAACATCTTTAACATACGTTGAGTGACTAGGAAGCCTCCAGAAATATTGATCGTGCCGATCAATACTGCTATTGCCCCTAAGATAGTTATAGGAGAATTGAGTGGACCTGAGAGTTGCAACATACCCCCAATAATAATGATCCCACTGATAGCATTAGTGACGCTCATTAAAGGTGTATGTAAAGCAGGAGTAACATTCCAGATAATCTGCCAACCTACAAAACAAGCCAAGACAAAGACTGTAAAATGAGAGAGGAAAGAAGCAGGAGCATACAGTCCTACCCCAACTAAAGCAGCTATTGCTAGTAAAGGCCAAAGTAAAGTATTATCTTTTTTCTCGCTCTTTTCTTGAGCTACTGTAACGGGTTTTGTTTGGGGCTGTGCTTGAGGAGCAGAAGTACTACCTTTGGGTGCTGGCCAGATGAGGTTACCTTGATGTAAAACAGTCGCACCTCGGATCACCTCATCCTCTAGATTAACCTGATAGTTTTCTGCACCCCCCATATCTTTTAATAGGTGCCAGAGGTTGGTTCCATAGAGTTGACTAGACTGACTGGCCATGCGACTAGGTAGATCTGTTAAACCAATAATTGTCACCCCTTTATAGCGGTAAATTTCATTGGGTTTAGTTACTTCACAGTTACCTCCCTGTTCTGAGGCTAAGTCTACCACCACTGATCCAGGTTTCATACTAGAGACCATTGCCTCTGTAATCAGCTTAGGGGCAGGTCTACCAGGGATCAGGGCTGTTGTAATAATAATATCTACTTCCTTGGCTTGAGCGGCAAAGAGAGCCATTTCAGCGTCAATAAACTCTTTACTCATGGTTTTAGCATAACCACCTTCACCTGTCCCGTCTTCTTTAAAAAAGAGTTCCAGGAATTCACCGCCTAAACTTTGTACTTGTTCCTTAACTACAGGACGGGTATCAAAAGCCCGCACAATAGCACCCAGGTTCTTAGCTGTACCTAGAGCGGCTAGTCCAGCCACACCTGCACCAATAATTAGTACTTTAGCCGGCGGGACTTTGCCAGCTGCGGTAATTTGACCAGTAAAAAACCGCCCAAAGTGTTCTGCAGCTTCAATTACAGCACGATATCCAGCAATATTAGCCATGGAACTGAGCGCATCTAGTTTTTGAGCACGTGAAATACGTGGTACTGCATCCATAGCAATAACGGTTGCTTCTCTTTGAGCTAAACTTTCTAAGAGTTCTGGGTTTTGGGCTGGCCAAATAAAACTAATCAGAGTTTTACCCAAGGGCATCTTTTCCACTTCGCTAGTCAATGGTGCACGTACTTTGAGAATTACATCTGCTTGTTCCCAAAGAGAAGCAGCATCAGGGAGAATTTGACAATTAATCTTTTGATAACTTTCATCTGAAAAATTAGCTGCCTCTCCTGCGCCACTTTCGACTAAAATCTCAAAACCTAATTTCTGGAGTTTTTCGGCTGTATCTGGGGTAGCAGCAACACGTGCTTCATTGGGATAGATTTCTTTAGGAATACCAACTCTCTTTGTAGTCTGGTCGGTTATCGCCTCTGTTGACTTAGCGACGGTCATTTAATTTCCTCATTCTTCTGAGACTTTATAATAATCGATTAATTAACTGTTCTCTCTTAACTATCAAGTTGATTGCTAATTTCTAGGCTAACTTCTTAAAATATCTTTAGAAAGGGGCAGTTTCTTCACTCTCCCAATAGTTGAAGGTGGAAAGATTAGCCGTATTAGATAGGGTTAAAACAAATTTAGCATAACTGGCTCTAAGTACAACCAATTATGCTAAAGGGGTTTTTGACCTTACCGAAATTCAATGGCGGGAAGAGGATTTGAACCTCTGACCTTCGGGTTATGAGCCCGACGAGCTACCAGACTGCTCTATCCCGCGTCGCCTTTCTTACTATAACACTATCTCCTGAAAAATAGCAAGTTTTTTTTTCAAGGCATCACCAGTTCGCCAATTACCTCTAGACGCTTATATTGGTCAATCTTCATAAAGCTTTCCCAAAGGGTCTCAGCTACAGTAGGACTAATCCAAGCCATCTGTTTGAGCACCTGAATAGCCACAGCATATTTAGCCCTTTTGGAACCATCTAAGACTTTAATAGCACAACCCATCCCCTGTCCAATGCGTCCGATACATTGAATACCTTCGGCACCACCTTTACTGACTAATTCTCCTTCTGAAAGACGCATTAATTCTGTATCGAATGTTCCTTCTCCACATACCATATTTGGATAGTAGGTCATTGCCCTGATCACTCTTTCTAAATCTAGATTTTGTCCAGAAGACAAATGAGCATACAGCTGGGCCATTTGTCCGATCTGTAAGAAATAGGTGGGCGCACCACAATCATCATGTGCACCAATAAACTCTCTAGCTGGCATTCTTAGCATTTCTGCTACTTTAGCCAGAATTAACTGTTGAACTGGATGATTCTGTTGTAAGTAGCTATTTAAAGGCCAATTTCTTTGTTGAGATGCAGCTAACATTCCCGCGTGTTTGCCAGAACAGTTATGCTCTAGTCTACTCTGTTTTCCTGTAGGCGTTGGACATTGTAAGGCTGAGGGGTCAACATCTGCGTGCCATAGCACATTAAATACTTGCCTAGCTTGTTCTAGAGTTCCTTGATGAGAACTGCAGATTATGGCTAGATCTTTATCTGTTAAATCATAACGCTCTAGAACTCCTGTGCTAGTTGTAGCTAAAGCTTGGAAAGGTTTTAAGGCAGAACGGATGAAAGCGGTGGTTTCCGCGCTCCCAGCAACGAACATTATCCGTCCTCTTTCATCACAGATAGCTGCCTCAACCTGATGAATAGACTCGACTAGTCCTTCTCTAAGAAGATGAACCTCTAGTGGAGATGTGTGTGTTCTTTTACTTCTAGTCATTGTTGTTATATTTTTGGAGACAACTTAGCAAGCATAATCCACAAAGTAATACTTACAGCCATTAAGGAGAGTAAGATCCAGGCAGTTCTTTGTAGACGTTTCATAATTGGCTCTATTTGGTAGGATACAATTAAACGATCCCTAGTCAGGACTGATTCTGGTTTCTGCCAAACCTGACCATCATACCACCCCGACTCTTCATAAAAGACCTTTTCTGCTTTGAGCCTATCACTGATATAGAACCAGCCTAGATAGAGTCTCAATACCACTAGTCCAACAAAAATAGTTACTCCAATTGTCCCTGCAAGCAGAAATAAGAGAGGTTTTTTTTGAGGTGGAAAACTTGCCCTCGCCAGTGGTCCTATTAAAAGCCATCCCCAAAACCCTAACCAGACTAGCTTTTTCCCATAGTCCCACCCTTGAAGTTGAGACCAGCTAAAGAACCATGACTCTTTTAATTCTTCATACTCATTGCAGGGTTGTTGTTCTAGCGGAACAGGACATCTAGATTCTTTTTGTAGGGGATCTTTCATAACTGATTTTCTTATATTCCAGGCACAAAAGGTATTCTTGATGCGTGTCCCCAAAAGGCTTCTAAATTATAGAATTCTCTTTCACTTGGTAGAAATATATGAACGATTATGTCTCCATAGTCCATTAAAATCCATGATGCTTCGCTTTTACCTTCTATGCGGATAGGTCTTCGATGATTGTATTCTTCTTCGACTTTCCCTTCTATTGAATCACAGATTGCTCTGACTTGTGTTCTCGAAAAGCCACTCAATAAGATGAAGTAGTCTGACAAATAACTTACTTCTGTCACTTTGAGAATTTCAATATCCGCTGCTTTGCGATCATCTGCTGCTTCTACTATTGTCTGGACTAATGCTTGAGTTGCTTCGGCTGCTTCGCTGCTAGTTATCTGTGCTATTGATAAAGGTTGATTCATTAAGCTCTAAGTTTCCTGTAGGTTTAGTGCTGCGTGCTAACTTAATTGTAGATAATAAACTTTGGCTATTGCCCTAGCCATAACAAAATTTTTGCGCTTTGACTGCTTATTATTTAGTATACTTGCTCTAGCCAATCATAAATTCTGTCTAATTGTTCTAAAGTAACCAATCCATACTGCCAGAGAATCATTGGTAGTGGTCCTCTGTCTTGCTCTACTGAACGTTCGGCTATGACTAATGATTCTGATGAAAGTTTTAGCTCTTCTTTGAGAAAATGTAACAATTGTCTATATTTGGGATTTTCTGACATTTCTTACCTCCTAGTTCAAAATTAAGTATTAAGAATTGTATATCTTATTAATAAGCACTTTTCTTGGTACTCTCTTGAAGTTATTTCCTAATGATTAAATTAAATTCCTTGTTCTCTGGAAATCTACATTCCACACCAAAATAGATTATGTACAGAGTTAATTGACACTCCCACCGATAAATCGGGGGATTCTCCTTACCCTTCGGGCTGTTGACCTTTGGTCAGCGCGTAGCGTCCTTCGGTCAACAACCAGCAAACTTGTCAATTAAGTTTGCACTTAATTGACAGAGGTTTATCTGTCCAGGAGCGTTAATTTCTGTGTGCCCCACAGTATTTGTTAGTTGAGACCCTGCTTGTTTTAAGCCTTTATTCAGTATGTTAATTGCTGCGGTTTCATCTCTATCTAACACACATCCACAACTACATATATGTGTTCTTTCAGATAGAGTCTTTTTAACTATTTGTCCACAATCACTACACTTTTGACTCGTATATTGAGGAGGTACTACAACCACCACTCTACCATATACTCGCGCAAGATATTGTAACCATTGGGCAAATAGATTCCAACTAACAACCCTTCGGGCGACTTCGTCCACACTAATAGACGTAGCTAGCTTATGGTTCTTGACCATATTAGCAACATTTAAATCTTCTATAGCCACAAAGACCCTACGGGCTGTTGACCTTTGGTCAGCGCGTAGCGTCCTTCGGTCAACGTTAGATTTTATCACGCACAATGCTTGTTTTACAGCAAAGTCAATACGTTGGCGAGAGACTTTTAGATGTTTTCTTCCTAATTTAATAATCGCTTTTTTGCGATTATTAGAACCCTTCTTCTTACGTGATACTCTTCTTTGTGCTCGTTTTAGGTCCTTCTCAGATTTACGTAAATATCTAGGATTCTCTACAGTATTACCATTAGAATCTGTATAGAAATGATTTAACCCAACATCTAAACCTATTGTTTTACCTGTTGGCTTAGTGTCTATATTCCGTTCTGCCTCTATACAGAACTGGACATAGTAGCCATCACTTCTACGTACGATTCTTACTCTTTTAATTTGTTTAAGCTGGTAATAGTGTAAATCGTAAGTTCCAATTAACTTTAGCCCTCCTATCTGGCATTTATCCGTGAAAGTGATGTATTTTCTATCATTAGATAGTTTCCAACCACAGGTCTTGTACTCAACAGAACGGTTATTCTTTTGAAAAGTAGGATATCCTTTCTTACCAGGCTTTTTAGATTTGCAATTATCGTAGAATCGCTTGATAGCCAAGGCGGCTCTTTCTGCTGCTGCTTGTCTGTCCATAGAATTGAGCTTATCAGCAAAGTCAAATTCTTTCGCTAGAACAGCAGTATATTTATTCAGGTCATAGTATTTAACATTTTGATTGTCCATCCAATATCGTAAGGACTTGTTGCGGATGAATTGTGTCACCCGTATCGCCACATCAATCTTTTTGTTTTGATGTGACTGACCTTGTGCCTTGAATTCGTAGACAATCATTTTGTTACTCCGACCTCAATGTTTTTTATTTTAGCAGGTATTTAAGAAGAAAGGATTTTCCTAAAATATTCTGGTCAAAGTAATCAACAACTATATAAGAATTTATTTACTTAGTTATGATGACTGACAGAATGGTGTGCCTTACATCCCGCCATTAAAATGGGGGTCTTACGGCACGTTAAGATAAATTTTTCTTATCTTAACAGAAGCTCTTCTAAATTGGACTCAATGTCTTATCTACTTTAAAGGCTTTAGGTAAAAAAAATAACAATCTTTATAAAACTTTACAATGGGGCTTTTAAGTATTTGATTACTAAAGGATTGTTGATTTTGAGATCTAGTTTAGCCGCTTCTCCACCTTTGAGTTCAATAACTTGATCGACTTCGGTAGGAGGTCCATAAGTGGGGCAGGGTGGGGCACTGCAAGGTGGGACATTGACCAGAATCGCTTTAATTTTTCCATCCCGTAAGAAAATCATATCTAAGGGGATGATGACATTTTTCATCCAAAATCTGACATAACGGGGAGAATCAAAAATAAAAAGCATCCCTTGCGCTGAAGGGAGAGCATCCCTGTACATAAGTCCTATTTCTTGTTGCCCAGGAGTTTTGGCGACTTCTAACTCAATAGTTTGACCACCAAATTCTGCTGTAGCTTCAATAGGTAGTTTTTGTCCTGGGCTGGCCATAGCATTACAAGAAAAAAGAATTGAACTGCTTAGCAGGAGGGTTAGTAAAAGTAACCAAGATTTTCTCATATTTTATATTGCTTTAATTTTCACGCAGAACATAGCCAACACCACGAACAGTTTGAATGATTCTTTTTTGTCCCTCTGCTTCTAGTTTAAGACGTAAATAACGGATATAGACTTCAATAACATTAGACTCGCCACCAAAATCATAACCCCAGACATTTTCTAAGATTCTATTACGACTGAGTACCTCGCCTGGATGAGACATCAGATACTTGAGAAGCTCAAATTCTTTCATTGTCAAATCAATTGCCCGATTCTCAATAAGTAGACGACGTGTAGAAAGATCTAACACCAAATCAACAAAACGAAGTTGTTCTTTGGGTAAGCTGACTGGTTGAAGGTAAAATTGCACTAGACGCAAAAACTCCTTACCATAATAAGGCAGTTTAAGGTAATCATCAGCACCTGCATCTAAACAAGCTACTCTCTCTTCTAGAGTTTCCTCAACTAGCAACATCAAGATTAAAACCCGATGATTATTATCCATCATTCTTACTTCACGACAAAAATTCAGCCCGGCTATTCCGGCTAAAGAGCGATCCAAAATAATCATTTGAGGTTGTCGTAGTTTAAATTCGGTCATAGCTAGTTGGATCTTAGGCACCGTGAAGGATACGTAGCCCATCATTTTGAGATCACGACAGATTTCCCCAGCCAAAGTTTCCTCAACATTAACCAATAGTATACACGCATCATTAGTCGTCATTAGAAAAAATTTCCTTTAAGGTCTTGCTAATTAGTTTAAAGTCAAGATATAATAAGTGATTGTGAGTTTTTAGAAAAGTCATGAACGCCGAAGGGATAATCAAGTCAATAGAAAA
>CASBQB010000111.1 GCA_949127655.1 Chroococcales cyanobacterium PMM_0086
GATTGAATAGTATCTGTGCCTTGATTAAGTTGTTCTGTAATGGTATCTGTTGTGGTGTCTACAATATAGATGTCATCACCTAAACCCCCAATAAGGGTATCTATTCCTAAACCTCCATCGAGAGTGTCGTTACCAGCATCACCTGTGAGAATATTATTGGCACTGTTACCTGTGATGAGGTTATTAGCTGTATTCCCTGTACCATTGATGGCAGCATTACCTGTTAGGGTAAGATTTTCTAAATTAGTACCTAAAGTATAGGTGACACTAGATTGAATAGTATCTGTGCCTTGATTAAGTTGTTCTGTAATGGTATCTGTTGTGGTGTCTACAATATAGATGTCATCACCTAAACCCCCAATGAGGGTATCTATTCCTAAACCTCCATCAAGGGTATCGTTACCAGCATCACCTGTGAGAGTATTATTGGCACTATTCCCTGTTATAAGGTTATTAACTGTATTCCCTGTCCCATTGATAGCAGCATTACCTGTTAGTGTGAGGTTTTCTAAATTAGTACCTAAAGTATAGGTAACAGTAGATTGAATAGTATCTGTGCCTTGGTTAGCCTGTTCTGTGATGGTATCTGTTGCAGTGTCAATAATATAAGTGTCATCCCCTAGACCACCTACGAGGGTATCTATTCCTAGACCTCCATCAAGAGTATTATTGGCACTGTTACCTGTTATAAGGTTATTAGCAGTATTACCTGTAGCATTGATAGCAGCAGTCCCTGTGAGGATAATATTTTCTAAGTTATTCCCTAAAGTATAGGTGACAGTAGATTGAATAGTATCTGTGCCTTGATTAAGCTGTTCTGTAATAATATCTGTTGTCGTGTCAATGATATAGGTGTCATCGCCTAAACCCCCAATAAGGGTATCTATTCCTAAACCCCCATCGAGAGTGTCGTTACCAGCATCACCCGTGAGAGTATTATTGGCACTGTTACCTGTTATAAGGTTATTAACTGTATTCCCTGTGCCATTGATAGCAGCATTACCTGTTAGTGTGAGGTTTTCTAAATTAGTACCTAAAGTATAGGTGAGACTAGATTGAATAGTATCTGTGCCTTGGTTAGCTTGTTCTGTAATAATATCGGTTGTCGTGTCAATGATATAGATGTCATCGCCTAAACCCCCTATGAGAGTATCTATTCCTAAACCACCATCAAGGGTATTATTGGCACTATTCCCTGTTATAAGGTTATTAGCTGTATTCCCTGTCCCATTGATAGCAGCATTACCTGTTAGTGTGAGGTTTTCTAAATTAGTACCTAAAGTATAGGTGAGACTAGATTGAATAGTATCTGTGCCTTGATTAAGCTGTTCTGTAATAATATCTGTTGTCGTGTCAATGATATAGGTGTCATCGCTTAAACCCCCAATAAGGGTATCTATTCCTAAACCCCCATCAAGAGTATCGTTACCAGCATCACCTGTGAGAGTATTATTGGCACTGTTACCTGTGATAACGTTATTAGCTGTATTTCCTGTCCCATTGATAGCTGCAGTACCTGTCAGTGTAAGGTTTTCTAAATTAGTACCTAAAGTATAGGTAACAGTAGATTGAATAGTATCTGTGCCTTGGTTAGCTTGTTCTGTGATGGTATCTGTTGTAGTGTCAACTATATAGATGTCATCCCCTAGACCACCTACGAGGGTATCTATTCCTAGACCTCCATCAAGGGTATTATTGGCACTGTTACCTGTTATAAGGTTATTACCTGTATTACCTGTCCCATTGATAGCTACAGTACCTGTGAGGGTGAGGTTTTCGAGATTTATACCTAAAGTATAGGTGACAGTAGATTGAATAGTGTCTGTGCCTTGATTAAGTTGTTCTGTAATGGTATCTGTTGTCGTGTCAATGATATAGGTGTCATCGCCTAAACCCCCAATTAGGGTATCTATTCCTAAACCTCCATCAAGGGTATTATTGGCACTGTTACCTGTGATAACGTTATTACCTGTGTTTCCTGTGCCATTGATAGCAGCAGTCCCTGTGAGAGTGAGGTTTTCAATACCACTTGCTAGGGTTGTAGTGACATCAGAAGTTAGTGTATCGCTGATTGTGCCTACTCCTTGACCATCTTGTAAAGTTGCCCCCACAGGATTACTAAGAGTGACAATAAAAGTCTCGTCAGCTTCATTGATATTATCATCAAGAATAGGGACTGTAATTGTTTGACTTGTTTGATTGGCTGCAAAGGTTAAGGTATTGGTTGTTACTGTGTAGTCGCTACCACCGGAAGCTGTTCCATTAGATGTTGCATATTGAACGGTAATTACTTGATTACTTGCTTGGGATAGGGTCACCGTAAAGGCTGCAGTCGGGTTATTCCCTTCAATTACCGTGACATCATTAATATTGAATTTAGGTGGAACAATTGCTCCTACTGTTGTGGTAGCTTGTGCAACAGTGGGAATGGCTTGTAAGTTGTTTACATGGTCTTTAGCAATGCTATAGAAGGCATAACTATTACCATTCTGACCTGTATATTGAGCAGAAGTAGTGATTATGTCATCTTGCCAAAGGGTAAAAGCTGCACCATTGATAGAGACATAGACATCATAAGAAGCAATACCACTACCGTTATCTGTTCCTGACCAAGCTACAGTAAAGTTAGGTGTTGTAGTGGTTGCAGGTAAGGCGGTTACGGTACTTGTGGGATCATTTACATCTACAGTATTCGTCCAAGTAGGAGTATTGATAGGAGCATTAGTATCAAAAACAATGCTTGCTTTTGCATCAATAATGGTTCCTGTAGCAAGGTTGGCTTTGGTTTGAATACTGTAGTCTACAAAGCCTTCTCCATCGTGGTTAGCATTATTAGGAGGTAGGAAACCTGCATTGACATCATTGGGGAAATCTCCTGTTATGGGGTCAATAGTGGTGAGAGTCCAAGTTACTGTACGGTTAGTGGTGTTGAGACCAGCATTGAAGTCTACAAAGTAACCGATAGTCTGAGTAAGGTCTACTCTGGTGCTGTAAGCTTGTAGTCCATCAGGTACATCAATATAAATGTTACCAAAACCAAAGTCACCCAGTTTAAAGGTAGTTAAGTTTAAGTCTGTATCAAGTTGATTGGTTACTGTGACAAAGACTGCAGGTGCGGTGGCAGTTGCTTGGTTTTCAAAGCGGATAGTATAGGGAAAGACTTGGTTAGGTGTGAGATAGCCTTGTGTGCTGTAGCCTGCAGGTCCTAGGATGTCGTTGGGGTCGATGGAGTTGCTGACGGGGGTGTTTTTTCTATCTTGCTCCCGTTCTTTTTTAATTTTATCGTACTCTTTTCTAACTCTTTCTGCCCAAGACTGACAATTATCATATCCATCGCGCGGTATCAGGAAATAAGGATTTAGATTGACGTTGTCAATAGCTTCTCTTAATATGGCATCATCATAGTGTGTTGTATCGTGTTTTTCGTAATTCCCATCTTTGAGAGCTTCAGGAGTTATTGAGAATAAACCATCTGGACCATAGCCTATATTTGTTCCATCGTCAAAAATTATGTGTTCATGAGCTAAGTCTGTATTTGTTAGATCTGCACGAGAACCAGGAGAATTTGTTTTAAAAGGTAATCCACTCAATTCCCCATAATAAAAGTAAGCAAGTCCAGAAGGATCAACTAATACTACAGGACTATTCCCTACATACCGATATAAATTAGTATCTCCACCATTTAACCGAATCGGATCAGTATTTATAAACCTCCCTTCAGAAGACGTGTAATACCTTGCACGCATGAAATCAAGACCATTACCCTCATCCATCACCCCATATTGCCCTACATACTCAAAGGGGTTAGAAACAGTCTCAGTCTTGGTTAAATCCTCTCCAAATGGTAGATAACTGTAACTGTTAAGATAAACTCCTGTTCCCCCACTCAGTCCCACTACAGAACCGATTGCATCTGTATCATAATAACTATTGCTGCTACTATCACTGCGACTGACTAAACCTAATCCATAGTTATAACGAGCAATTAGACTACCTGTACCACTATACTCCCCTACGACATCGCCTAACCCTGTAGGATCTAAGAGATACTCAGTTCTTTGACCATCCTTGATACTTGCTATGCGGTTTCCGAGAGCATCATATTCATAACTCCAGGTACCACTCGGACTGGTCACACCAATTAAGCGATTCTCTGTATCATAGCTATAAGTCCAAGTTTGACTCCCTTGGGTCTTTTTAGTTAGATTTCCATCTAAGTCATAAGTATAGGTAGCTGCACCGACAGTGGTATATTCATTGAGATTGTTAGTACTGTAATTAGTGGTTACGCCACTGTCTCCAACCGTAGTACGATTACCAGCAGCATCATAGCTATAATCAATCTTGCGGCTATTTGGTAAGGTGACAGAGGTTAATTGTCCAGTTGCATCATAACTATAAGTAGTCAAACCATCTAAGGTGGTTACACTGCTACGACGACCTAGATTATCATAAGTATACTCAAACTTAGAGTTAACTACATTACTAGCAGTATAGTTAAAAATCTTAGTCAGTTGAGATGCTGCATCATAGGTATAAGTTGTATAGGTTCCATTACCATTTGTTTCTTTAATCAGACGACCGACTGCATCATAATTATAAGTAACAATATTCTGATTGCTACCATCGGTTAGTGTTGATAGTCTTCCTGCTGCATCATAAGTATAGTTAGTAATTGCTCCACTTTGATCAGTCATCCTGGTACGACGACCCCCAGCATCGTAGGTAAACTGTAAGAAGCGTCCAGCATTATAGGTAACTTTGGTTAAGCGATCCGCACTATCATAAGTATAGGTAACGCTACTATCAGGATCTGTCGCTGAGAGTAAATTACCCCGACTGTCATAGGTATAAGTAGCTGTTGTATTATTTGTATATTTCTTACTGAGTAACAATCCTCGGCTATCGTAAGTATATTGAGTTGTTTGACCCCGACGGTTAGCTGATATGGTCAGATTACCTTGTGTATCATAACTAAAGGTTTCGCTACTGCCATCAACGTGACTTATACTTGACAAATTACCTTGAGTAGTGTATGCATAACCTGTCAGATTTCCTCTTTGATCCCTTACTGTGGCGAGATTGTCGAATTTTGGTTCATAGCCAAAATCAACCCTTTGACCTAAAGCATTAACTGTACTTAAAAGATTGCCTCGTTGATCATGAGTAAAGGCAGAAGTTGTATTATTAGGGGCGTTAATTTGGGTTAAATTTCCAGCCTCATCATAATTAAACTCAGTTACTCTACCTAAAGCATCTTGAGAACGTTCTGTTTGACCGAGATCATTGATTAATAATCTTGTACCTTTACCTGCTGCATCTGTTACTGTAACTCCTCCTGTAGAGTCGTAGGTATAAGTAACAGTTTGGGCACCTCCATCAAGATTGGTTTGAATTAAACGCCCTTGAGAGTCGTAGTTATAGTAGCTGTTGGTATTATCGGGGAAGGTAATCGATTTGAGGGCATAGGCATTGGCTCCAGTGGTGCTATTGTCGTAGGTATAGCTCGTTGTGCCATCTGGACCTGTTACCGTGAGTAGCTTCTGATTTGTACTATCATAAGTATAGGTGGTAATCCTTGCTGCTTGGTCAGTTAGTGTTGTGATGCGACCTTGAGCATTATAGGTTAGAGTGAATTTATCACCATTAGACTGAGTTACGGTGGTTAATTGAGTCCCTGTATAACCCAAAGTAATCTTATTGCTATTCGTATCTTGAATATAGTTCAGTCTGCCATCACTGCGGAAAACTTCTACTATCCCGCCTTTTTCAGTGAGGGTATAGATACCTGCTTGTAGTTTGAGGGTGCCATAATCTCCATCTGATGCACGATAGCTACCGTCTGAACGTTTAACGAAAGTACGGAAGCTGCCACCTTGTTTAATAGTAACATTGCCATCAGTATCAGTCGTAGCTACTACATCATAGGGATTAGTCCAACCCCTGCCAAAAGTACCAACTGTTAAACGTTCTGTCAGAGGTTGCTGATAGCTACGACCGAAAATCAGAGATAGTCCGGGAGTAGGTGCACTTGCATCAACGGCACTGGCGAGAGTGGTAAAGGGAAAAGTATTACTTGCTTGCTGAAATTCAAACCCTAGTAATTTAGAGACATCTTTTGTATAGTCTCCCAATTGACTTAAATAGGTAGCATTTTCATCTAATACAGCTTGATAACTGTCTGTTGTATTGCCGACTGCAGTGATGAAGTTATTATAAATAACATTCCAAGCTTCAACAGAAACTTCAGGGGGACGACTGCTATCTTTAATCGTACTCCAATCGATTGTTGCACCTGGTTGTATTGAATCAAGTGAGAAATTGATATTAGTAACAGTACTAGATTTAGGTCGGAATTTAATCGTATAAGTCCCGCTTTCTCCTGGTGCTAAAGTCCCTGCATTACCTTTACCAATGCCTAAAAATTGGATATTTTCTTGGGTATAAGTTCCCTCAGTGTCAGAATAGAAGAAGGCATTATCTGCACTCAAAGTCAGTAGAGGTGCTGCAATATCTGTATTACCCGCGTTGCGATAGGTAACAGTCGCTTCTCTTGTCCAAAAAGGACGTATTGCACCAGGTACGCTTAAGAATGTCTCTAGTTGACCTTGGGTAGTTGCATTAACGGTTAAAATATCGTTTTGAGTGGCTGTTCCTGTTGTATCGGTTACTTTTACGTCATAAGCACCTGCACTGAGTCCAGCTAGATTAAAAGTTGCTAATAGGGTTGTATCATCTTGCCAGATAACATTACTTGCAGTGCGAGTGGTATTATTCGGAGCAATAATACTGACAGCAGCAGCATTGGTAAACTGGTCTCCTTCAATGGTTACGGTAATTTGTCCTGCATTACTGCCCGTATTTGGGCTGATGCTATTAACCTGAAAAGGAGTAACAATAGGTGTTCCTTTGACAGTCAGGTTATAGGTCGTCTGTCCGCTAACTTGATAAGCACGCAGATAGTAAACTCCTGCATTCAAAGTCTGATTGATACTTTCTGCGGTGCTTCCACTCGCTGTAGAATTGGCAACTACAACACCAGTACTATTGAGTAATTCGATATTTGCGTTAGCAGTTAAACCATTGAGGGTTAGGTTAAAAGTGCTGTTTTTGAGAAGTTCAAAACGATAATAATCATTATCATCGACTGCATCTATAAAGTCATTAAAGGTTTGTGTTCCATTGAGAATGCTGATATCTTGTGCTGTATCGAGAGAATTTCCGGCATTATCCGGCACACTAACATTAATATCGTTATCAACAATCGTTAGAATTGCCTTGTTTTGATTACCTATACTGACTCCTCCTGTCGGGTTAGAGAGAGTCAGGTTAATAGTTTCATTGCCTTCTACGAGGGTATCATTAACGATAGGGATATTAACCGTTTTGCTGCTTTCCCCAGAAGCAAAGTTAACCACGGTAGGAGTACTAGTGTAATCACTTGGGGCTGTAGCAGTACCATTAGCAGGAGTTACTGTAACGCTGACTGCACCTTGATTACCACCAGAACGAGTAATAACGATAGGAACAATTACTGTACCATTTTCATTGACCCGAAAGTTAGTAGCACTGAATTGTAACTCACTGTTGGCTAAAACATAAGTAAATGCGTTGGAGGTAAGGCTTAAGTTAGTTAGACCTTCAATAATTCCAATTAATTCATCAGGTTCGCTGCTGGGTTTGTCGATATATAGTTCTGTATTGCTTCCATTAACAATCAAACGATAGTTAGCATTATTTCCCCTCAGTTGAATCGTATCTTGTGCTGCATTAAAGTCAACTAAGCGAGCATAATCACTTGTTCCAGCAGTAGTAATATTGTCGTCATCATAGTATTGTCTGGATGTATCTGAGAGGATGAATTTATCTGCTCCATCTCCACCGTTAAGGTAATCATAACCCCCATTTCCATTAATAGTGTCATTGCCTGCACCTGTGGTTATACTGTCATTTTTACTTGTTCCTGTCACACTGAAGCGGTTGATACTGGTGAAAGATAGATAGTCTAGATTAGTATTATTAGGGTCTACTCGAGATGCTTGACCATTGGCTCCCTCAGTTGTGTTGCTGACAGATAGATTCATTCCACGACCTGTATCGCCTACCGAGTAATCTAGAATGAGTAGGTCATCTCCTGCAGATCCTTCTACTGTATCTATTCCTAAGCCTGCATTGATGGTATCATTGCCTGCACCACCACTAAGACTATCATTCCCGCGATAGACAATATTATTAATTAACCCAGACTGAATAAAGGTGTCATTTCCATTACTTCCTATAATCCTGAAGTTCTCGAAGTTAGTAGAACTTACAACACCTGTTATGCTTACTCCCTGACTAGGGTTGTTAATAGTTAGATTACTGGTTTGGGTTGATAAGTCTAATATCAGTGTATCGTTTCCTATTCCACCGTCAAGGGTATCGTTCCCTGTCCCACCATCAATAGTGTCATCGCCTGTTCCTCCTGAAATGCTGTCATTACCTTCACCCCCATTAATAGAGTCCTTACCTGCACCCCCACTAATAGTGTCATTACCTGCACCTGTGGTTATACTGTCATTTTTACTTGTTCCTGTCACACTGAAGCGGTTGATGCCATAGAAAGATAGATAGTCTAGATAAGGAATACCATTAGAGTCATATCGATATGCTTGACCTGATGCTCCCTCAGTTGTGTTGCTGACAGATAGATTCATTCCACGACCTGTATCGCCTACTGAGTAATCTAGAATGAGTAGGTCATCTCCTGTGCCCCCATCTACTGTATCTATTCCTAAACCGGCATTGAGGGTATCATTTCCTGCCCCACCACTAAGACTATCATTACCGCGATAGACAAGATTATTAATTAACCCTGCTTGAATAATACTGTCATTTCCAATACTTCCTATAATCCTGAAGTTCTCAAAGTTAGTAAAACTTACAACACCGGTTATGCTTACTCCCTGACTAGGGTTGTTAATAGTTAGATTACTGGTTTGGGTTGATAAGTCTAATACTAAACTATCGTTACCTACTCCACCATCAAGGGTATCGTTTCCTGTTCCACCATTAATAGTGTCATCTCCATCTCCGCCTGAAATGCTGTCATCTCCATCTCCGCCTGAAACGCTGTCATTCCCTTCACCCCCACTAATAGTGTCATTACCTGCACCTGTGGTTATCGTGTCATCTTTACTTGTCCCTGTCACACTAAAGCGGTTGATGCCATAGAAAGATAGATAGTCTAGATAAGGAATACCATTAGAGTCATATCGATATGCTTGACCTGATGCTCCCTCAGTTGTGTTGCTGACAGATAGATTCATGCCACTACCTGTATCGTCTACCGAGTAATCTAGAATGAGTAGGTCATCTCCTGTGCCCCCATCTACTGTATCTATTCCTAAACCGGCATTAATAGTATCATTTCCTACCCCACCACTAAGACTATCATTACCGCGATAGACAAGATTATTAATTAACCCTGCTTGAATAATACTGTCATTTCCAATACTTCCTATAATCCTGAAGTTCTCTTGAAAGTAGCTTAACTTTACCTCCCTACTGCTGATCAAACCGTTACTACTTATTTTAGGGTAGTAACTTTAAAAGCACAATGGACAATCTTTCGGAATATAGCGACAGGTTAAC
>CASBQB010000112.1 GCA_949127655.1 Chroococcales cyanobacterium PMM_0086
GGAGACCCTGTGGTCGTAAACTCACCTGTGCTTATCCAGGCATTAAACTCTATTATGGACCGGACAATTATTACAACAATGAGGTCTCGGTTCTAGAAATTGATGGACAATTCGATAATCTAGAAGAAATGATCTATATTGAAAGTCATCTCAGTCGCACTGGAACTAAATACTATGGGGAAATGACCGAACTTCTCTTACAACACAAGGACTATCCAGGATCTAACAATGGAACTGGCCTGCTGCAGGTTCTAGTTGGCTTGAAAATGCGTGAGGCTTATGAAAAGTTAATGGCCGAAACCAAAGAAACAGCCATAGTGGTCTAATCAATTTGGAGTTAAGTTGGAGCGGGAGAAGTCAACTACTCTTCTCGCTTCTTTTTATTAATATTTAAGTTAAATTAAATCTTATGAAAGCATTTAGTGTTTGGCTAGTCGCTGTAGTTATTATCTTCAGTTTTGTACAAATATATCAATGGTTACAAGGAGTGCTCTTACCCTTACCTGTCTATGTTCTAGCTGGGGCTTTCTTGGCTATTGCTTCTAACTTAACTCATAGCCAGAAGAACCGAGATTAATCACCAATAATATAAAATAATAGATATTCAAGTAGGATCAATTTTTAGTAAAATGAATCAAACAAAACAATTTAATCAAATTTTAGAAATGATTGATAATCTTTCTTTTGATGAACAAGAAGATTTAATTAATATTGTGCGTCATAGACAAACAGAACGTAGAAGAGAAGAAATTGCCATAAATATTGCTCAAGCTCATCAAGAATATCAAGAAGGAAAAGTTTTTAGAGGAACGGCTGCTGAAATTATTGAAGAATTAAATAAATGATAACTCTTGTTTTTAGCCGATCATTCAAACGTGCTTTTAAGACAGTTATTAAGCATCAACCTGATATAAAGCTAAAAATTGAAGAAAGGTTAAGAATATTAGCAATTGATCCTTATCATCCAATATTAAGAACACATAAACTTAAAGGTAAATTATCGAACGCCTGGGCTTGTTCAGTAGAATATGATTGTCGTATTATTTTTGGCATAATAAAAAATCAAGAAGCAGAAGAAGAAATTCTTTTGATTGATATTGGGACTCATGATGATGTTTATTAAACATATTATTTTTAGTAAAGGATAATTCTTATTCTTCTCTTACAGAAGAAGGTATACCTACAGGCGAGAGATTAGCTAGGTTTTTTAAATGTTGACTTCGGATTAACTCGATAAAATTTAAAGCATTACGCCCTTCTAGTTGAGGTACGGCTGAGATAGCATTTAAGAGGCTTTCTGCTGCTTGTACCTCAGAATAGCCACGTCTGGTGGCAACATTAATGGCAGCCTCATCAGTTTCTAATTCGCGCTGTAAGCTGCGATAATCCCGCCAAATTTTCTGAGCTGCGATGAAGGCTAATCCACCAGAGACGATAATACCCACAGCATCTTGTTGGCTCGCTTCAATTAGTACCCCCACAATACTGGCAGCTACTAAACCTTGATAGATATCTGGTTTAAACCAACGAATGTTTGTTAAGCGACTGACCGCACGCAGTAAAAGCAGATCGCGTTCTCCTCTAGAAAGTCGTCTCCAGAGGTCAAAATTGATATAGATAGGGCGAGTTTCTCTGTTCCAAGGGCTAGGAAAAGAAATGTCAATTACCTTAGACTGTTCAGGTCTATTGACTATCTTGGTGAACATCCGCCCTGAAGCGGGCATTATTTCTAGTAAGTGACTGATTTCAGCGTCTAATTGCATAATCGTAAGACTGAGTAGCTGTGTTCAATCTTAACCTGGATCGGTTGTGTTGCTCAAACTAGTCCTTTTAAGCAATCTTCTTGATTCTGCGGTTAATTATAGGTTAATCTGAGTTTTGAGCAGTTATTTACACACCATAACACCAGAAAAATTTATGATTAGTCGCCAAGATCTTAAGCACTTGCAGTCTTTACAAAGCATTCCTGCTCTTTCGATTCTCTTGCCGACACATCGCACTTCACCTGATAATAAACAAGATCCTATTCGGGTCAGAAACTTAGTTGACGAAGCTATAGAGCGACTAAGCGAAGAGTTTTCTAAACGCGATCTCGAACCTTTACTCAAAAATCTAGAGACCCTAGTTAGTGAAATTGACTATCCCCATACATTGGATGGGTTAGCACTCTATGTTAGCCACGACTTTGCTAAGCTATATTACTTACCCTTTTCGGTCAAAGAGCGGGTGATCATTGACCAAACCTTCGCCACAAGAGATTTAGTCTACGGACTCAATCGAGCACAGCGCTATTGGATACTTTTACTGAGTGAACAAGTTACCCGTTTAATAGCTGGGACAGGAGAAACGCTCGAAGAAATCAACGATAAAAATTTTCCTCTAGAAATGCAAGGACCTGGTGCTAATGCACCACTCCCATTTGCTGCTGATTCGAGCTATCGAGACGACAGACATCGCCGATTTTTTCAATCTGTACATAGTATTTTTACCTCCTACGATGAAGATGATGCACTGCCTTTAATTGTCGGTGGAGTAGCTCGATATCTCTCCTTCTTTAATGAGGTTTCCCAACCTCATCAAGTAATATCAGAAACCCTAACAGGTAATTTTGACAAAACTAGTCTTCCTGAACTTGAAGAATTGATCTCGCCTCTGAGAAAGTCTATTTTAGCAGCCCAAAAAGCTGATGCACTGGATAAATTGGAGGCTGCAGCTAATGCGCAAAGGGTTATCTCGACTGTTGGGGAAGTATGGCGATTAGCTAACGAGGGACGAGGTCAATTACTTTTAGTTGAAAAAAATTATTCTGTCCCTGGAGTCATTGGTCCTGAAGGACATCTAGAGTTGGTCGATAGCGTAGGAGGTGTAGATGTCATCGATGATGCAGTTGATGAAATTGTCGAAGCTGTTCTAGCTAAGGGGGGAAAGGTTCTCTTTGTGGACAATGGAACACTTTCTCTTTATCAACAAATCGCTTTGATTTTGCGCTACTAAGACGAAATATTAGGTCGAGTAATCTAATCTTGACATAACGTAGTCAAATGGGGTAAAATACGAGAATTCTAAAGTTACAAGATAATGAATTACCTTACTCCTACACAGGCTTATAACAAATATGGTTATCA
>CASBQB010000113.1 GCA_949127655.1 Chroococcales cyanobacterium PMM_0086
ACATAAAAGATTAAACTACTGACTAACCTAATAGTAAGGGAATTCACCTGATTATGGATTTCCTATTTTTGGATTTTATTGAACAATAACATTGTTCTTGTGACATAGCACCTTAAGTAGTTATCAACTATTTTTATAACCCGCAACTTAAGTTAATAACTATAACTATTTATGTGCTACAATATTACTAGATAGTTAGAAGATAGTCAAATGAAAGAAATAGAAGATAAAAAGCAGGTAATCTTTAGAGCAAATCCCCAGAAATGGGAAAGATTCATAGAATTGTGTAACTCAAGTGGGACTAGTGCAGCAGCAGCATTACAGAAGTTCATAGAGCTTTGTTTAGATGCAGGAGATCTAGCCTTATTGGGAGTTAAACCAGTGATAGCTACTGATAGCTTAGATAGTCGAATTAATAGGATATTAGAAGCCCGCTTACCTGGACTAGTCCTGAGTATATTAGATAGTCAAGTAGATAGTGTAGATAGTCAGATTAAGGAGTATGTAGAACAACGAAAAGAAAAAGTTAATCAGATAACTCCATTGAGACAAGTAACAGAAGACGAAACAGCTAGCAGTGATAAAATACTCTATATGCCTGCATCAACTTCTATAGGAGGAGGAATAGTAGCAAAAGAGATCACACCTTCGAGAATAGCTCAGAAAAAAAGGTTAACAGCTAAAAGTATAGAGGAGCTTAAAGAAGCAAATGAACTTACACGTGCTGAAATGTCCAGATCAAGGAAGATTCCTCCATCTACAGTTAACAGCCAAGTCAAGTCCAAGACTTGGGGAAATGCACAAGGCTTCACCTTTGACTATGAAAAACAAGTCTTTGTCAAACTAGGTACTTAGTTAATACTTTAAATATCATCATTTCCTGACAAATTACCTTGAAAACATACTAATACTATTGTTTTTGTAATCAAGCCCGAAAGAAAAAACTAGAATCCTAAAAAGATTACTGAATATAGTTCGTAGCCTACGTCGATTGTTTACCCATAGAATGATAGAACAATACTTAAACTTCTGATCTGATGTCTCTAAGTCCTATAGACTGGGAAAAACTAGCCTCAGAATGGACAGACTCTCCCTATAGAGTTAAAGAGTTAGAAAATTCTGCTTATCAAGTCCCTGGAATACCTCACTTACCGCCTAAATTAGAGTTGAGAGACTACCAAACCACTGCTATAGCTAATTGGTTTAAACATAGAGGTCGTGGTACCTTGAAAATGGCTACAGGTAGTGGTAAAACCATCACAGCCTTAGCCTTAGCTAGAGAATTGTATCAAAAAATTGGTTTACAGGTTCTTTTAATTGTCTGTCCTTA
The DNA here is from genome assembly GCA_949127655.1 of Chroococcales cyanobacterium PMM_0086. Classification (GTDB taxonomy): domain Bacteria; phylum Cyanobacteriota; class Cyanobacteriia; order Cyanobacteriales; family Microcystaceae; genus CAISPN01. The sequence goes on from CASBQB010000113.1 coordinate 1,331, forward strand.
CCGTCATCTGGTTACTCAATGGCAGAGAGAATGTGAAAAATTTAACTTGAAGCCGCTTTTAGCCTTTGAGACGGTTCATGCTTGGCAGAGTCAACTTTCCAATTATCTCTACAATATTAGAGCTGGTTCAGCCTCTTTTTTAACTATTATTGTCACTAACTCTACCTTAATTTCAGCAGGATTTCAATCTCAGCTTGCCTATTTTCCTGAGAAGACTTTAATTATTGGCGATGAAGTTCATAACTTAGGTTCTTCTCGTTTAGAGGAAAGCTTACCCCGCAATATTGGTTTACGTTTAGGACTTTCTGCAACTCCAGAACGCTACTTTGATGAGACAGGAACTGATGCAATACTTAACTATTTTGGTTCAATATTAAAACCAGAATTGACCCTAGAAGATGCGATTAATAGAGGTGCTTTAGTTCACTATCTCTACTATCCAATTCTGGTAAAATTAACAGAAGAAGAAGCAGTTATTTATGGTAAGTTAACTAAACGTATTGGTTGGGCGATGCAGAAAAATGAAGATTGGCAGAATAACCCTATCTTAACAGCATTATTGATGCAAAGAGCGCGTTTAATTGGGGCAGCAGAAAATAAACTAAAAGCCCTACATAAGTTGATGTCTGAACGTCTTCACACCTCACATACACTATTTTACTGTGGAGATGGACAGGTCAATAACCAAAGACAATTACTAGCAGTAACTAAACTTTTGGGCATAGAATTAGGTTATCGAGTCAATACCTATACAGCAGAAACACCGCTCAAAGAGAGAGAGGAATTACAAGAACAATTTATCAGAGGAGACTTACAAGGACTAGTAGCAATTCGTTGTTTAGATGAAGGGGTAGATATTCCCTCAATAGAAACAGCCGTAATTTTAGCAAGTACAGGTAATCCACGTCAATTCATTCAAAGAAGAGGTCGGGTTTTACGTCCTTGGGCAGGCAAAAAAAGAGCCAATATTTTTGATATGATTGTCCTGCCACCTGAATTAGATCGAGATACTTGGTTAATTGAGCGTCAACTATTACAAAAAGAGTTAAAAAGATTTCTAGAATTTGCCCAAATAGCTGATAATTCCCAGGAAGCTTATCAGCTTATCTATGAAGTTTTAGAACGATATGATCTATTGAGCTTATAATTAAAAAATAAGACTTAGGAGATGGCTAATGACTACAGCAAAAATTGGCATCATCGGAGGTAGTGGACTGTATAAAATGGATGCCCTTAAAGATGTCAGGGAAATTACAGTAGAGACACCATTTGGTATGCCCTCTGATGTCTTTATTTTTGGCACACTAGAAGGACATCCTGTCGTTTTTTTACCACGTCATGGCAGAAACCATCACCTATTACCCTCTGAATTACCCTTTCAAGCAAATATCTATGCCCTCAAACAGTTAGGGGTAGAATATATTATCTCAGCCTCTGCAGTAGGTTCTCTCAAAGCAGAAGTTAAACCCCTAGACATGGTCGTACCAGATCAGTTCATTGATTGTACGAAAAATAGAGCAGCAACTTTCTTTGGTGGTGGAATGGTCGCCCATGTCGCTTTTGGGGAGCCTATTTGCCCTAATTTAGCACAGATTCTCCAAGAGGCAGTAGAAAGCTTAAAGTTAACTGAAGTGACCCTCCATCGAGGCGGAACCTATGTCTGTATGGAAGGTCCAGCCTTTTCCACAAAAGCAGAATCACATCTTTACCGCAGTTGGGATGCGACAATTATCGGTATGACTAATTTAACAGAAGCTAAACTAGCTAGAGAGGCAGAGATAGCCTATGTTACCCTAGCCTTAGTGACAGACTATGATTGTTGGCACCCCGATCACGATCAAGTAACTGTTGAGATGGTCATTGCTAATCTACATCGTAATGCAGTTAATGCTCAAAAAGTCATTCAAGAAACAGTCCGTCGTATTGCCCTTGACCCCCCCACCTCAAATGCTCACTCTGCTCTCAAATATGCTATCCTGACCCCATTAGATAGGGTTCCTACTACAACTAAGGACAAGTTAGAGATCTTGCTCCATAAGTACTTATAAACTATGAGCTTTTTAGATCTTTTATCCATTCTCCTGTTAGTTTTTGTACCACTTTCTGTAGCGGCTGAATTTCTGCATTGGGGTTCTCAGGCACTTTTTATCACATCTGCCTTAGCGATCATCCCGTTGTCCTTATGGTTAAGTACAGCAACAGAAAAAATAGCTGTAGTCACAGGTCCTTCTATTGGGGGTTTAATAAATGCTGTGTTTGGCAATGCAACCTTAATCATTATCTCTCTAGTAGCTTTAAAAGGGGGCTTAATAGACTTAGTAAAAGCAAGTATCACAGGCAGTATTCTTTGTGATCTGTTGTTGTTTATGGGACTAGGTATGTTAGCAGGAGGACTACGCTACAAAGAACAGGAATTTAAACCCATTCTAGCGAGGGTGAATGGTTCTTCAATGACCTTAGCAGCTTTAGCAGTAGCTTTACCTACCCTAGTAATAGACACTTCTAGGGTAGTAGATGCCTCAGTCATTCGTCAACTCTCAATAGTGGTAGCTGGTATCCTAATGATAGTCTATGGGCTAACCTTACTCTTTTCCCTGAAAACCCATAGTTTTCTCTATGATGTGGGGATGGCTAAAGAAAAGGTAGAACATCAGATCAATCTCAAGCTGTGGATCACCGTTTTACTTATCTCTACTGTAGCAGTCGCCTTTGAGTCAGAACTCTTTGTTGGACAGGTAGAAACAGTCATTGAAGGATATGGACTGACACCTCTTTTTACAGGCGTAATTTTATTACCTTTGATCAGTGATATGGCCGGGATCGTTACAGTTATTCGTCTATCACTGAACAATAATATGGATCTGACTGTAGCGACAGCAATGGGAGATAGTCTGTTAGTTTCCCTGTTTGTGGCACCTCTTTTAGTCTTGGTAGGTCAGGGAATGGGGAAAAATATGGATCTTGACTTCAACTCTTTTCAGGTCATTGCTGTAGCTATTTCTGTAGCTGTGACTAATTTAATCAGTTTTACTGGACGTTCTAACTGGTTAGATGGCACATTACTCTTAGCAACTTATAGTATTTTAGGGGTAGCCTTTTTCTACCATCCAGCCTAGAGTGGTAAATAGATAATCCAGCCAAAAGCAATATCCTAGACCATGACCTTAAAACTTTACAACACCCTGACAAGCAGCCTAGAAACCTTTAAACCTTTAGTCGCTGAACAGGTTTTAATGTATTGCTGCGGTATTACAGTATATGATTACTGTCACTTAGGTCATGCTAGAACTTGTCTGGTTTGGGATGTAGTTAGGCGCTATTTACAATGGCGGGGTTATCAGGTACGCTACGTTCAGAATTTTACTGATATTGACGATAAAATTCTCAAGCGGGCTAAAGTAGAAGGAGTCTCCATGGAGGAGGTTTCTGAACTCTATATCAAGGCTTATTTTGAAGATATGGATCGTCTAGGGATACAAAGAGCAGATAGTTATCCTAGAGCAACACATACATTAGATGGAATAAAAAGGCTGGTCTGGGAACTAGAAGAGAAAGGCTATGCTTACCCTTCAGGAGGAGATGTTTACTATGCTGTGAGAAAGTTTAGTGAGTATGGGAAACTCTCCAAAAGGAAACTAGAAGACTTACAAGCAGGTGCAAGTGGCAGAGTAGACGCGTCAGATAGTGAAGCTCAAAAAAAAGCAGATCCCTTGGATTTTGCCCTCTGGAAAGCAGCTAAAGAAGGAGAACCAGCGTGGGAGTCTCGCTGGGGTTTAGGTAGGCCAGGATGGCATATTGAATGCTCTGCTATGGTTAGAGAAGAACTAGGTGAAACAATAGATATTCATGTTGGGGGGAGTGATTTGATCTTTCCACACCATGAGAATGAAATAGCCCAGTCTGAAGCGGTAACAGGAAAACCTCTATCCTCTTACTGGTTACATAACGGGATGGTTAAGGTAGATGGAGAAAAGATGTCTAAATCTTTAGGCAACTTTATCACCATTCGCCAGCTATTAGAAAAATACGATCCAATGGCTGTACGTTTATTTATTCTACAAGCCCATTATCGCAAACCCATAGATTTTACTGATGAAGCTCTTGATGGAACAAGCAAAGGATGGCAAACTCTTACTGAAGGGTTACTCTTTGGTTATCAATATGGTTCAAATCTAGATTGGTCTATAGATACAGTAGTGGTAAATAATAAATACAAAGAACAATTCATTGAATTAATTAACGATGACTTTAACTTTACTGGGGGACTAGCAGTAATCTTTGAATTAGCTAAACTCCTGCGTAAAGAGAGTAATATAATCATTCATCAAGGACAGAGCGAAACAGATCCCCAACAACTAGAACAACAGTGGAAGACACTTCTAGAATTAACAGGAGTATTGGGATTATTTATTGATCCCAACCAAGCTCAACCGATCTTAACCCTTGATGAGATCTCAGAATTGGAAATAGAAGGGCTAATTCAAGAACGTTTAGCAGCACGTAAAGCTAAAAACTATGCTGAAGGTGATCGCATTAGAGATCTATTAAAGTCTAAAGGTGTATCTTTAATTGATCAATCTGGTGGAGTCACAAAATGGCATCGGGACTAGCAAGATCAAGTACCAGAAGCGACTATTTAGGCTGCTTGTTGAGCAGGTTTGCATAATAGCCAGTCCATTCTTTCATAACACTTGACCAGCGCCACAGCTGGGCCTTTTCTCGGGAAACTAGAGACATTTGCTCCGCCAAGTCCCCATCTAGAGCTAATTTGTCTAGATATTGCGCCATTTGATTAATTATATATTCTTGATTTTAATGAAAGCTAGTATTGCTAATTTATCATCTATTTGGGGCAGGGTAATCTCCCTTAATTGGATCAGAAAAAGTTGAGTTAAGATTTGTAAAGTATAAGGATAGATACTTGACTGACGGGGTAAGATAGCGGGCAGTACCACCTATCAGTACTTAGCCATCTTTTATAATGCCGATTAATCAAGACTACAAGAACGGCGATTACCCTAAATAAAGAGAAAAAGATCATGAAAAAAACTCTCACTAAATGCGCCCTCTCGATTACCACTGCAGCACTAAACTTAACATTTGTATTGCCTTCGTTGGCTGCTGTTATTCCTCCAACATCGCCCTATGCCGGAAAAACATTATATCAGTGGTCAGCAGACTGGTGGACAACCTTTCTTGAAGCACCGCATCTAGGAAACCCTTTGTCCTCTACAGATCCTAATGGGACTGGACTTGAGGCTATTAATGATCCATCAAGTCCGGTATTTTTTTTAACAGGAATATCGGACACAACAGGTGGTGCTCAAAACCGCTCAGTTAGAATTCCAGAAAATCAAGCAATTTTCTTTCCGCTGGTAAATTTTTTTAATACAGACTCTACTGTTACACTACAAGATCTTTGCGCTGCCTCTAATATAGACAGTTCTAAGGATCTTTTTGCCACTCTTGATGGGGTTAGTATAGGGGGTGACTTGTCTTCTCAGCGACAGAATTGCAGCACCCAACCTGACAGCGGCAGTTTCAATGTTAAAGCACTACCTGGTAATGAATTACAATACTTGGCCGACAGTGCTAATGTTAGTCTTCCTGAAGATAATTTATTCGTATCGGATGGCTACTGGCTCATGCTCACTCCCCTAACAGCAGGTCAACATACCATAACTTTTGGTGGAACACTCTCAGGGACTCCTGATACGATACAGAATAACACCTATAACATCACTGTTACGCCTGTACCTGAACCTAGTTTGATCCTAGGCCTTGTTTCCTTAGGTACGTTAGGAGCATTCTCAACGCTCAAACGTAAAAGATAAAGTGATAGCCTAAAAGAGAGAACCCCTAGCAAGTAGCTAGGCGGTTCTAATTAATATTCATAACCAAAAGGGGCATGGTTCAAAAATGGTCATTTTTAGGTAACACGACACGACAAATTAAGCCATCATTAAGCTAGATGACTAAATAGTTTAATACTGTTAGTTAAGCTCGTTGGAAACGTTTAAATCCCAGTATATCAGCGCCAATGAGGATGTTCTATTCCTGTCATTAATTCCCTTGAACTCTTGCCTATCCTTTCTTCACACTGACTACGTAAAAATCGATGGTGATTAAGAAAGAATTGCCGGAGACTCAAATAAGTCGAGAATTCTGATTTTCTACTAACGAACTAGCTCAGGGAGTCTGATTCATCACTAACTCAACAGCTTGATAAAGAGGGTAAAATTGCCCAGATAACTTTTGGTGTAAGTGATTCCAAGTTGGCCAGTAATTCGTAGAAGTTGGCTGTTCTCGCTCTTTGAGAGCAGTACCAGCTAATTCCAAGACATCCTGATTTAACCACTGCTATAGTGTTTTAAGATCTTTGTTCAAAGCAATTGCTGTTAATTCTTTCTTACGTACTTGAGTCAATTTTTGAGAAACTCGATTGCCTTGAGCTTTTGGTTTGGCTAGCGTCATTTTCTGCTCTAGAACTTCTCTTTGAGTAGTCGCACTCGCTGCGTGACGATTAAGACTATTTACCACTGTTTGAAATTGATGTTGAATATGAGGAGTTAGAAATATTAAATAATGAAGGACGAGAATTAGAAGAGATAATTGCTAATAATGTAATGCAGTTATTAGAAAGCCCCCCTAACCCCTCAATTCTGGGGGTAAACTGAATGTTATTAGAAAGCAAGTAATAAATTATAATGGGGAAAAGATATAAAATCTATCTTGATACTTGTTGTTTAAATCGTCCATTTGATAATCAAAATTTATTAATGTAAATATTAATAACCCTATTCAATGGCTACAACAAATAATATAAGGAGTAGAAAAAACAATGATTAAAACTGAACATGAAATTCTAGAACAAAGCTATACTATTTTAATAGTAAAATTCGGATTACATGGAATGGAACAATTTATTCAACATCTTACTAATTACAATAAGGAAGATTATCAACCGTTAAATAAAATTATTATAGAGTAAGGAAAAAAAGCCTTAATAAACTCTCTAGGCGTAACTAATACAATTCGATTTATTCAATATTTTAATTCTGGAAAAGGCGACTATACAAAAG
>CASBQB010000114.1 GCA_949127655.1 Chroococcales cyanobacterium PMM_0086
TTAGAGATCTGATCGAAGGACTTTTCGTTATTGGCAGGTATAGTAAAGATATCCCCTACATCACAGAGGGTGATCGCCTCTCTTAAGTCTATGCCCATTTCAAAGTTATAGGGTGTATAGAGGGCAGAAATTCGCCTTATTCCCTGTGGTCCAAAACGGGTACCTGGTCTGTAGGTTGTCCCTGAGTCATGGGGTACCCCGACTATCGCTACATCGTATTTACCTACCTCTCGCACATCTTCTAAATAAGGTGCTTTCAAAAAGGTATTAATTCCTGCATAGTGCGGAAGTTCTCCACGCGAAAAGGTAGGAATACTCCGGTCTTTTATGCTTTCTGCTGCTTCTAGTCCGTATTCTAACCCCTTATCTACTTCTTGTTGCCATCCTGTTAAGGGTAGCTTTCTTTCTAGTTCTAAGGCTTTTTGAGCTTCGGTATTATTGGGATTTTGAAATAATGGTTGTTCGTCCATGAGACCTCTGGTTTGTTTTCAAGTAGTCGCTTGATCCTCTCCAGGCCTTCATTAAAAAAAGCCCATGAGAACCCGTTCAGCACTCTTTACTGATACGTCTCCCGGGCTTTTTTCCCGCCGTGTAACTAGTTTTCTTTTAATACTAGCTTGCTTCTCTCGGACCAGACGTTTTTCAACCGGAACCCTAGAAGCTTTTATTTTGTTACTCGTTAATTTATCAATATCCCCCTGGACAGGATGTAACTTAAACTACAAAACTAACATTTTTTATCAAGGTTTCCTGACAAGAGTGGGAATAAAAAGGAGGCTTATTCCCATCGATGTAAAATTTTCATAGAATTATTAATGAAGTCCCTCACCTTAAGCACAAGATTAAAGAGATTTTAAGGACATGACGCAGATAGAACTAAAACAAATTATCGTCCCACCTGGTGAAAGATTGCTGCTCAAAGATTTTAGCTGGCAGCAGTTTGAATCTGTCCTTGAAGAGCTAGGAGAACATCGAGGAACTAAACTTTCTTACAGTCAGGGAAATTTGGAAATAAGGACTCCACTGCTAGAACATGAAAAAGCGAAAAGCATTATTGGAAATATAGTGGAGTTTTTATTAGAAGAATTCCAGATTGATTACGAACCGTCTGCTTCGACTACCTTCAAAAATCCCCAAATGAATAAAGGAGTCGAACCTGACGAATCCTTTTACATCGCGGAGCGCAATGCTGTAATTGGCAAGAACAAAATCGATCTCAAAGTCGATCCGCCGCCCGATCTGGCAATTGAAATTGATATCACATCTCGCACGGAATTCGACAACTATCAAGAATTGGGAATCCCTGAGTTATGGCGATTTAGAAGAGATGGAACACTACAAATTAACGTCCTGCGCCAGGGAAAATACGTTGAATCTCAAACCAGCCCCACTTTCCCTAACTTACTTAATTTGCCTGAAATGATCGCCGAGTGTATCAAGCAAAGCAAGGACATCGGCACAAGTTTAGCCCTGAGAAATTTCAAAGCGGAGGTCAAACAACTTCTCTGGTTCTAGTTTTAACCCCGTCTATAACTTATTAACTCTCTTCTAACCAACGGGCTGCATCTTTAGCATGGTAGGTAAGAATTAAATCAGCACCAGCCCTTTTAAAACTGGTTAGAGTTTCTAGAGTAACCTTTTTCTCATCAATCCAACCATTGAGGGCAGCAGCTTTAATCATGGCATACTCACCTGAAACATTATAAGCTGCCACAGGTAGATTAGTTATCTCTTTAACTCGCCAAATAATATCCATGTAAGATAGAGCAGGTTTTACCATCAACATATCTGCACCTTCAGCTATATCTAAGGCTACCTCTTTGAGAGCCTCTTTAGCATTACCTGGGTCCATTTGATAGGTACGACGGTCACCAAATTGAGGAGTAGACTCTGCAGCGTCTCTAAATGGTCCATAGTAAGCAGAAGCATATTTAGCAGCGTAGGAAAGGATGGGGATATCTTCAAAACCTGCTGTATCGAGTCCCTCACGGATCGCACCCACAAAACCATCCATCATCCCCGAAGGAGCAATTATATCAGCCCCTGCTCTAGCTTGTGAGACTGCAGTTCTTTTTAACAATTCTAGGGTAGGATCATTTAGAACAATCCCTGTAAGGTCTCCATCTTTAAGGTAGCCACAATGTCCATGAGCGGTATATTCACAGAGACAGGTATCAACTATCACCACTAGCTCAGGAACAGCCTCTTTAACTGCTGTAGCTGCCTTCTGGACTATTCCATGATCATGCCATGCCCCGGTCGCTTCGTAATCTTTATCTTCTGGAATACCAAAGAGAATAATCGCAGGTATGCCTAAATCATAGACTTCTTTGGCTTCTTCAACTATCTTATCTACTGAAAGCTGATAGACTCCTGGCATAGACTTAACTTCAATAGCAACATTTTGACCAGGTACAGCAAAGAGAGGATAAATTAGATCATTGAGGGTTAAAGTCGTCTCCTGCACCATGCGGCGTAGTTGAGGGGTCTGACGTAGACGACGAGGACGATTAATAGGAAACATAGTGAGGAGATGGAAAAAATACTCTTTTGAACAGTTTAACCCAAAGGTATGAGCATTTTCTCTGGCAAGTACACGATTATTGGCAATTTTACTGGCAATTTTTATCTTTTTTGGGGTTACAAGGGGGTTGAGTTTGAGCTACTTGGTCAGCATTGAGTAGGAAGTCTAAACCTGTAGAATGTAGAGACTCATTGTAGATAATCAATAAAAGAGCAATTGCCAAACCAATTAATAAGTTACTTTTCATAATTTACCTTAAGAAGGATCGTTACTTTTTAGATTAGTCCATCCAAATAGAGGATGTCAGTCCCATTGTCTCCTGCTCTAACATGGAATAAAGTAGAATAGTATTCTTTATGAAACCAAAAGACTGGGATCAGTTTCTTCAATATATTACCGAGCAATATCAACTGCGTGGCCGACTAAAAGAACTTTTTCGGGTTCGCTTTACCTATGAAAACTGGCGTAAACCTGATCTAGAAATCTGGGAATTAGCCGAAGCACCGAGTCACGAAACTTATAAAAAACAAATGACTCAACTTTATGGTTATTTTTCTAAAGAACAGCCTTCTGGTTGTCCTGAACTTAATCCTAACAGCAAAGGTCCTGGTAAATTTGACATTTTGCGAGGTTGGCTAAGAGATGTCCTTTACCCTCAATGGACTGCCTCTAGTCCTACTATCCAACAGCAGGTTTTACCTCATTCTTCTAATGGCTTTGTCTATATTCCCCGTTTTCCTGTTGAGTCCCAGACCATCCAAGAAATACTCAAACCTGGATCACTTTTACGCATTAGGGCACCTGAAAAGATGGGTAAAACTTCCCTCATGCGAGAACTACTAAATCAAGCTACAACATATCACTATAATGCTATCTATCTTAACTTACAAAATGCTGAAGCTAATCTCTTTAATAATCTAGATCGCTTTTTACGTTGGTTCTCTGCCAATATTAGTCGAGAATTGGGCTTAAAACCACTTATAGAAGACTATTGGGATGAGGATTTATTTGGTTCTTTAGTTAGTTGTAAAAGCTATTTTCAGGGTCATATTTTAGCAAGTCTAGAACAACCTCTAGTTATTGGTTTAGATAATCTGGATCGTCTTTTTGACTATGGGTTAATTGCTGGTGATTTTTTGCCTATGTTACGTTATTGGCATGAAGAAGCTAAGACTCAATATATCTGGCAAAACCTCCGCTTAGTCTTGGCTTTATCCTCGGAAATCTATGTTAAATTAGATATACATCAATCTCCTTTTAATGTGGGTAAACTGATTAAATTACCTGGATTCAACTTAGAACAGATGCAGATTTTAGCTCAAAGTTATCAATTAGATCTAGTTAATAAGTATCCAGAATTTGCTCAAAGTTTACTATATTTAGTAGGAGGACACCCCTATTTAATAAGATTAGCTATTGAAAAAATTGCCTCTTTGAATATAACCCCAGACGAGTTATTACTAGAAGCAGCTACTCAAGGGGGTATCTATGGAGAATATTTACGCCGTCTTTGGGAAAGATTACAACAAGATGCACATTTAATTACGGCCTTTTCTAAGGTTATTAATAGTACCGAAGCAGTGACTTTAGAACCAGATCTGACTTATAAACTAGAAAGTATGGGCTTGATTTCTTTAGTAGGAGATGAGGTTCAAGTTAGTTGTCAACTCTATAGACAGTATTTTCAAGATAGAATATAGTAATCTAAAATACTAGTAAA
>CASBQB010000115.1 GCA_949127655.1 Chroococcales cyanobacterium PMM_0086
GCTTGGGAAAAACGTAGAAATGAAATCAAAACTAAAATTGACTGGCAATTTACCACTGAGGACGCTCGTATTAAATTGAAACATCTTTATCCAACTATTAGTGCTTGACAGACCACTAGCTTCTAACAAAATATATTCAAAGTGTTCAGGTCTTTGAATGATTGCTTCAACAGTTTCCATCAGGTCATCACGAATTTGGCAACACACGCAGCCGTTATCAAGGGCAATCATGTTACTTTCAACCCCGACAACTAACTGAGCATCAATATTAATACTTCCAAAATCGTTCACTAGTACTGCAACTCGTAAACCGTGATCTCCATTCAGGATGCGGTTGAGCAGAGTGGTTTTACCTGCACCTAAAAATCCGGTTAAAGTTGTGACTGGAATGGCTTGCTGAGCATCTTTGAAGAGTTCCATCGAATTATTCACCTTGAAGCTTGTCTTTGAGCCCCTGTATATTATCCTTTATCCCCTCAAATTTGCTTTTTACCGCTTGCGCGATCTTTTCGCCAATCATTGTTTTCATATCAATCTTGAAGTTTGCAGGAAAAATCGGGTTAGGTTCCCGATAAACATCTGGTGGATAATATTTCTTCGGATCTATCTCTTGATCGCGGATAAACGGTTCTTGAATATCTAAAACTGTGTGTTTAGTATTGGGAAAAACTATCTCAGTTTTGAGCGGACTCAAGTCGAACAATTCGATGGCTTCACGCGCACTAGGTTGTCTTAGATTACCCGATTCAGGTAATGCTGCTTTACGAGTCCAGATAGCATCCTTAGTGACATTGACCACAACCACATCTGGAGCACCAAACTGGAACAATCCGTTCCAATGAGTACGAATCCCTGCAACAATTTCTGGTACTAACTCTTCATCATAGCTAGTATGAGTAACCATTGCTAATCGTGGCTGAATTTGCTTAAACATATAACCCACTGCATAGTGAAGACTATGAGCAGAATCAATGGTAGTAGTCGCCAGAACTGTTGGTACTCCAAACTTCAACGATTGCAGATTTGATGTGTCTGGTTGTACCTCAGAGACAAAGACATCTACTTTTTGAGACAATTGGACTGTCAATTCATCAGGTCGGCCATCACCAGTGTAGACAAAGGATAGTCCATTCCAGTCCAACCGATAGGCAGAAGCTCCGTCTTTGGCGTGTGAGCGCCGCCAATGGCGTATAGTTACCCCATCTTGCTGATAACAGATACCGTTGTCATCTCGAAAATCAAACTCATTGACTTCAACCTCGTAGCCATCCCCAATTGGCATAATATTAAAACTGTCGGTATGCCAATGAGTCATCATTTTCATGCCTTCGATCATCTGCTTGATGCCATCTCTTGATGTACGTCCAGAAGGCCCATGTACTCGTAGTGGTTTCCAGCGACCCATCCAGGGAGCAAACGCATAGAGATAAGGCAGATCTGCATAGTGATCCACGTGTAGGTGGGTAAAGAAGATGTCATTGACCATTGTTAGTGGCACTGACATGGCAATGATATTACGCATACATCCTGAACCGAAATCAAAGAAAAAGCGCTTGCCGTTGCCCAGTTCTACCATAATGCAGGTACCAGCTTGAGCACGGGTTACGGGAATTGGTGTGCTACCAATAAAAGAGATACGCATCTCATCATCCCCAAGCTCTTCCATCCCCGGAAAATAGACATTATTATTTTTTAAACTCGGTGTAGGGCGGTAGTAAGGCGGCAAGGTAATGCCAGTATTTGGTCCACCGCCATAGGGGTTCTTAATTGTCGGATTAACCCAATGTGAATCCGAGTTTTGTACTGGCAAGTCCTCACTTGCCGCCGTTCCAGTCTTTGCGTTGAAAATATTAGACATAATTGGTTTGCTCAATAAATGTTTATCTTGGTTGATATTTTATTGGACTTTGTCCAAAAAAGAAAAAGGCATTTCTAGCGACCAAGACCGCCACCGGCACGTCCACCACCGCCAGCCCCTGGAGCACCAGCAGTGCCAGGACCTGGGGCACCAGGACCGGGGGCACCTACACCACCAGCGCCATAACCAACACCACCTACACCACCAGCGCCATAACCAGGACCGCCTACACCACCAGCGCCATAACCAGCAGATCCATTACGAGGGTCAACCGGTCCACGAGGGTCAACCGGTCCACGAGGATCAGCGATACCACGGGGATCGAGTGGTCCACGGGTTGCTGGACGCGCCATACTTTTTTCTAGACCAAAAGACAAGAGAACAATTGTTTCTAACGCAATGCTCGCAACTTTAAGAGCAACTCTTTGCCTGCTCTTTTTCTTAAGATAAATACTTGGTATCATAAATTTCAACCGATGAATAATTTTGTATTTATATTACTTCTTTTCAGGTATCTTATATTTAAGATCAGTCCATCTCGCTAAGCCTACTGCTCCACTGACGAAAGTTCCACTAACCTGATTTTGAGAAGTCTCGGTAAGTGCAGAGCGCATACTAATCTGACTGCTACCTGAGATACCGTTAAACTTTCCGGTTCCTCGAGTGATTGTGAATGGCCCCTTGCATTCACCGAGATAATCAGTACATTTCCACTCTGAATAAATCACGTCATTGGGATCAATGCCAGTAAAAGTGCAATGCCCAGTAGATTCAGAAATACCTGACTTTTTGTCGATGCGCTGCACTGCAGGACAACTCACGATGAGATCATCTAGAAATCTCTGTTTGTCCTGGCCGTAGACAATTCCTGTAAAGCTTGCTAGAATCATAATCTTTTCCGGTGCCACCATGAAGACTTCGCCAGACGCTTCTACTGGTGCCATTATTTCTACTACTTGTTCTTGGGCCAATGCCTTTTTGGTCATGGATATAGGCAAGCAGAGAATCATAATTAACCACAATAACTTTTTCATACTTATTCTTTTAGGATTTAACCTAGCTAAAAAAACTGTTTAATTTGAGAGAAATCGTTCTTAAACCATTAAAACTCTGAATCATGTCATTAGAACCAGAGAAATTAGGGGGCTAAAGCTCCGTATTTGGCTCTGAATTCTAAGGCTGCCTTTATCAATCCTGGTTGAGAAGCAGCACTAATCTTGTAAACTTTGAAATGCTCATCTTGACTGAGATATACATCATAAGAAGAACCCAAATAGGGACGATATTGAGGGTTGACATACTTGTCTAGCGACCTACAGCATTAGTGCCAAATCCAGTACCAGCCGTTCCACGACCAGGAGCACCAGCCGTTCCAGCCCCAGCAGCACCATTTTTACAAGGAGTACCAGCCCCAGCAGCAGTACCTACGCCATTTTTGCAAGGAGTACCAGCAGTTCCAGCCCCGACAGTTCCAGCCCCGGCAGTTCCACGACCAGGAGCACCAGCCGTTCCAGCTCCTGCGGTAGTTGCTGGGCGCGCCATGCTTTTTTCTAGACCAAAAGATAGGGAAACAAAAGTTCCTATTGTCACTATCATCGCGCTAACATACATTTTTCGCATTATCTTTTTCATACTTATCACCTAAGATTTAAACTTAATTCATACGATTGTACCGTTAACTATAGCTCAAAGCTTCCGAAGTTTCTCACAAACATTGTTATCTTGACATACATAAAATAGTAAAATTCTATACAAAAATATTAACTATTTTATGACTTAGGAATAAAACCACAATCAAACATTTTGGTCACGATAGGTGCAGAAACTTGATTTAAAAAGCGAGTTTTTAACTCCGGTTTTTGCTTTAATACACCTATAAATTTAGCTGTAATCTTGGCTTTTTCGGGATCTTTTGTCTTAGCTGCTTCTGGACTCATTGCGGATGCTAATTGTTTACAAGACATCCCATTAAATTTCTCACTCGTTTTAGCCGCAAGTTTATCCACAATGATTTGGTCTGCATTAGGGTCTTGAGCATTTACTCTCTCACTGGCCATTATCCCTCCTAACACTGTCAAAATAGCGAGGCCGCCTAGAATAATTTGTTTTTTAGTCTCAGAAACTGATTTCATCAAAAAATATTTACCTCATAGAAAATCATTGGTTAATAAATCTTTAATTTTTTTAACAAAAAACTTATCATTAAAAAGTAACTCGTTGAAACTCACTAACTTTATATGATATTATTTTCTAAATTTTTCTTCTTAGCATTTCGTGCCAAAGACTATTGTTTTTAAGAAGATTTCAGAATAGTATATAAAAATTACCCTGGGTGACGTATCTTAAGTCTCCCCATAGGTGTATAGATCAAGAATATCGTAGCCAGAAAAATATCTCATTTTGTTCTAATTCTTGAATATGAGCGCGATCCCTCTAGTTCGAGTCAGTGCCTTTTTACCATTCGTGAAGTTTCTAGATCAAGTGGGCGCGCCGACTGAAAAACTTTTAAATCAGGCAAGATTGTCTACCACTATCTTAGACGATCCACAAGCCTTGATGCCCCTGTATCAAAGCTTCGCTTTTGGTGAAAAAGCAAGACATAGCGAGGGAATAGAACTCCTTGGTGCTTTAGTAAGCCAGCGAACGCAGATCAGCGATCTTGACGCTTTTGGCAGTCTAATTTTACAATCGCTAACCCTGCAAGATCTCCTTAACACTGTCGTCTCTAAACTTGCCTTGCATAATTCGGGCGCGCAGATATGGACGACCGAGGAAGAGGATCGAGTCTGGTTACACCATAAATTCATCAATCCCGCTAAGATCGAAAATCAACAGGCGCAGTATTTCGTCTGTCTGTTGATTCTCAAAGCAATTCAATTAGCTGCAGGTAAGCAATGGCATCCCGATGAACTACACTTTCAAGCGAGTGAATTAAAGGGGTTCAGAGAGCTAAACATTTTTTTTAATACGCGTGTTCGATTCAATCAATCCGATAACGCCTTCTGCATTCCAAAATCCCTATTAAGCCGAAGATTGAAACGGTCAGGAGTAGATCCTTCCCTACAACTTCAAGAGATCCCTTCTTGTACTAATTTTAAAGAATCGAGCCAGCAACTGCTTCGATCACTCCTGCAAGATGGCTACCCTTCTATAGAACTGATAGCGGAAGCTGCCGGAATGAGTGTTCGCAGTTTTCAACGAAGGTTGTCCGAGGAAAAGTTGAGTTATTCCCGTATTGTCGAGGAAGTTCGATTCGATATCGCGATA
>CASBQB010000116.1 GCA_949127655.1 Chroococcales cyanobacterium PMM_0086
AGAAGGACAAAAAACAACCCTGTTTTAATTGGTGAACCAGGAGTAGGAAAAACAGCGATCGCTGAAGGACTAGCTCAAAGAATCGCCAATAAAGACATTCCCGACATCCTAGAAGATAAAAGAGTCGTTACTCTAGATATCGGTCTCTTGGTAGCAGGGACTAAATATCGAGGAGAGTTTGAAGAACGTCTCAAAAAGATTATGGATGAAATTCGCCAAGCTGGCAATGTCATTCTAGTTATTGATGAAGTTCATACCCTCATCGGGGCAGGAGCTGCAGAAGGAGCTATTGATGCAGCCAATATACTCAAACCAGCTTTAGCTAGAGGTGAGTTACAATGTATTGGCGCAACGACTCTAGATGAATACCGCAAACATATTGAACGGGATGCAGCACTAGAGCGCCGTTTTCAACCTGTAATGGTCGGAGAACCCACAGTCGATGAAACTATCGAAATTCTCTATGGACTGCGGGAACGCTACGAACAACACCATAAATTAAAAATTTTGGATGAAGCTCTAGAAGCTGCAGCTAAATTATCAGACCGTTACATCTCAGACCGCTATTTACCAGATAAAGCGATTGATCTAGTCGATGAAGCAGGTTCAAGAGTTCGCCTATTAAATTCTCAACTCCCAGCTGCTGCCAAAGAACTTGATAAAGAACTGCGTCAAATTCTTAAACAGAAAGATGAGTCAGTCAGAGCGCAGGACTTTGATCGGGCAGGGGAATTAAGAGATCGTGAAATCGAACTCAAAGAACAAATTCGCACCATCGCTCAAGCCAAAAAAACAGAAACAGAGCGGGGTAGTACTGATGGCGCTCCCCAGGTCACAGCCGAGGAAATCGCCCATATAGTAGCTTCTTGGACAGGAGTCCCTGTCAACAAACTGACAGAGAGTGAGTCTGAAAAACTCATGCACATGGAGGATACACTACATCAACGTCTGATAGGTCAAGAAGATGCTGTTAAAGCAGTTTCTCGGGCTATTCGTCGCGCCAGAGTTGGTCTAAAAAATCCTAATCGTCCCATTGCTAGTTTTATCTTCTCAGGCCCCACTGGAGTCGGAAAAACTGAACTTACTAAGGCTCTAGCGGCTTATTTCTTCGGTTCAGAAGATGCGATGGTTCGTCTAGATATGTCTGAATATATGGAACGTCACACCGTTTCTAAGTTAATTGGTTCTCCTCCAGGCTATGTCGGCTATAACGAAGGTGGACAGTTAACAGAGGCGGTTCGTCGTCGTCCTTATACAGTCATTCTCTTTGATGAAATTGAAAAGGCTCACCCAGATGTCTTTAACCTACTTCTGCAAATCCTCGAAGATGGTCGCCTGACTGATGCCAAAGGTCGTACTGTAGACTTTAAGAACACTCTGTTGATCATGACCTCTAATATTGGGTCTAAAGTCATAGAAAAAGGTGGCGGCGGTCTGGGCTTTGACTTCTCAGGAAATCAAGATGATGCTCAGTACAATCGTATACGTTCTTTAGTCAATGAAGAACTTAAACAGTACTTCCGTCCAGAATTTCTCAATCGAATTGATGAGATTATCGTCTTCCGTCAACTGACTAAGGATGAAGTTAAGGAAATTTCTGAAATTCTCCTCAAGGAAGTCTTTACCCGTCTGACTGAGAAGAACATGATCATTCAAGTAACCGACAAGTTTAAAGAACGTCTCGTTGAAGAGGGTTATAACCCATCTTATGGAGCGAGACCTTTAAGAAGAGCAATTATGCGTCTCCTGGAAGACGTTCTAGCAGAAGAAATTCTTTCAGCCCGTCTGCTCGAAGGAGATACTGCCATAGTTGATATAGATGAGGAAGGGAAGGTAATTATTAACTCAACTACCCCCGCACCTAAAGAAGAACTCTTCCCACAACCAACCGCATAAAGGCAGTTGTGAGTAGTTATTAATAGTCTCCGTCCTCTTTAGGGCGGAGATTTTTGATAAACATTACTTAAGGTTTAAGCTGCAGCTTCCCTACTATCTTACCTAAACTATCTAAAGGAGGATCTATCTTCTGAGTATTTCCTACTATTAGAGTGACCATTTTTTCTGGTCTTATCTGCTCTTTAGCAACCCTTTTAACATCCTCAATAGTCACTTCTTTAACTGCTTTTTGATAGCGGAAGATAAAGTCACAGGGATAATTAAAGTATTCATAGTTTATCACCCTGGAAAGAATAGCACGAGGACTAGTGAAATTAAAGACAAAGGAATTGAGAATTGAATCTTTAGAATAGCTTAACTCTTCGGGAGTAATGGGAATTGTGCGAATGCGCTCTATTTCTGAATTAAGAGCCTTAATAAAAGGTACAGTCTCAGAGGAGCGGGTCTGTCCACCTGCGATGAAGATACCTGGATAAGTATAATTAGCTCTCCATATTCCAGAAACAGAATAAGCTAAACCTTGACGTGAACGTATTTCATTAAAAAGTCTGCCGCCAAAGCCACTCAAAACACCATTTAGAACGGATAAACTAGGATAGTCTGGACTGTCTATTCTACCGCCTAACTGTCCTAGTAAAACATTACTCTGATTTAGTTGCGATTGATTGATCGTATAAACTTGACCTTGGTTAGTCTGGGTTATCTCTGTTTTAGGAAAAGTGAGAGGAGTGCTTTTGTTTGACCAATCTGCTAAATTCGACTCTATTAGTCCTTTAATTTGATCAGGTTTAAAATCGCCAACAATACCTAAAATTATTTGTCCTGGACCTACGTGACTATAAAACTCTAAGACATCTTCACGAGTTATATTATCGATTGTCTCATTCTCTATTGTGCGACTATATGGACTAGTTGGTCCATAGACTAACTTCCTAAATTCTCGACTGGCTATTTCACCAGGATTATCATTGCGTCGGGCAATATGTCCTTTAAGTTGGGTTTTAATTAACTCAAATTGTCCTGTCTCAAAAGCTGGTACACGTAATACTTCTACAAAGAGTTTGAAGACATTTTCTAAATCTGGGGTTAATGTAGTAAAACTAACCGTTCCTGAATCTATGCCGATAGAACTTTCAACTGAGGCAGCATTGTTTTCTAGAAGTCTATTTAACTCATTAGCAGGGTGGTTTTGAGTTCCCCCGCTGCGCATTAATTGCCCAGTAATTCCAGCTAGACCAATTTTTGTGGCTGGTTCTAAAACTGAGCCGGTACGCAGAATAGCGCTGCCTGTAATACGGGGAAGACGATGATCTTCCATCAAATAAACAATCATTCCATTGCTTAATTGATAGCGTTGATATGGAGGTATTACTACTTCTGCTAGAGGGGGAAAGGTAAGTTTATTCTCAGGTCGGGGAGTTTGGGCGATAGCTGGAGAGCGAATCCAAAGTACTATACTATAAACTAAGGTCAGAACAGCCAGCCAAAACCACTTTTTAAATCCTGTCAATATCATTAGTTTTCTTGGGAGAGTATACGTCCGATGGTGCGATTTTCTGGAGTAAAGGTTATTTGCGCTACACGTTGAATATCTGCAGGGGTTACCTTTTCTATTGCTTCTAATTGGCTAAATAGACTGCTCCATGAGCCTGTTTTAGCTTGATATTCGGCTAAGAGTCGAGCCATTCCTAGATTAGACTCTACGCTATTGAGAACATCAGCTAAGATGCTGGTTTTTGCTCTGTTTAGTTCTTCTAGGGAGACTGGTTCTGTTTTGAGGCGTTCTAGTTCTGTATTGAGGGCTTTGCCTACTGTTTCTGTAGATGTACCAGGTGTGGTTAGAGCATAAAAGATCATTAGGTTAGGATATCTATTACCTGGAAAGCTATTACCTCCTTCTGCTACAAGGGCTAGGCGCTGGGTTTCCACCAGGGATTTATACAGTCGGGAGGTGCGTCCTTCGGTTAAAATATTGGCCATCACGTCGTATATGGCATTGTCGGGGTCAGTTAAACTAGGCGAGTGGTAGCCTTCTAAGTACCAAGGTTGCGATTTTAGGGTTAGGCTAACTTGACGTGTTTCTGTCTGTTTAGGTTCTACTATGGTGACTGATGGGGGTGTTGCTTGGGCTTGGTAGCGTCCGAAGTATTTTTCTGCCTGTCTTTTAACCTCTGCGGGGTCAACGTCTCCTACTATGGCTACTGTTAGGTTATTGGGTGGATAGTAGAGGTCAAAAAAGCTTCTGACGTTACTTGGTGTAACTGTTCTTAGGTCTTCTGTGTAACCAATGACTGGGCGCTTATAAGGATGTACGGTAAAAGCTGACTCTAGGAAGGCTTCTAATAGTTGCCCTATTGGGGAGTTTTCGGTTCTTAAGCGTCTTTCTTCGAGGATTACTTCTTTTTCTTTAAAAAACTCTCTAAAGACGGGATA
>CASBQB010000117.1 GCA_949127655.1 Chroococcales cyanobacterium PMM_0086
CGTTCTAGGGTTTCTTCTGGTGTCTCTCCACTATGCGCCTCATATTGAGTACGCACTGGGTCAGACATCTTTCGCACCTTACGTCTCAGCTTTACTATAATCTGCTCTTTGAGTTCCTGGCGGTGCTTATCTTCTGTAACTTGTGTAAACTCATCAAATAATTGCTCTAAAGTGATAGACGGATTAACTACCACTGGTTTCATCTCGGTAACAGCTTGTAATTTCGCATAGATGTCAACTGCATCAAAAATGCGAAATGTTTCTTTATTTATCTCACTACATTGACGGGTAGCCCTTCCTAACATTTGCTCATATAAAATACGACTATTGACCCGCCTGAGAAAGACCAGATTAGTAATACTCGGAACATCAATACCAGTAGTTAGTAAATCAACAGTGACCGCTATATTAGGTAAAGTATCATTCCTAAAAGAACGAATCAACTCATCTACCCGGTCAACACTGCCGGTTATTTTGCTAACTGCAGCATCTTCTATCTCGCCGTAATACGCCGCTATTGCCTTTTTTATCTCGGTAACCACAATATCAGCATGACGATCTGTAGCGGCAAAAATCAAGGTTTTACCTGGCAGATATGGGTCAATATGCTTGACTAGTTCTTTAGCTACAGCTTCATTAAAGGAAATAGTAATGACTTTTTTGTTAAACTCATCCACCTCAAAATGTAGATTATCCTCAATCTGAGTCAAGTTGACTGTACCACTTGTCAAGTCTATAACTTCTATCTCTTCTCCAGAGGCAAACTTGATCCCTTGTTGACTTAAAGCTGTAGTAATCTGTACAGGAGGTTCATGATCTATCAGATAACCGTCTATTACTGCTTCTCGATACGAATAGGTATATATTGACTCTCCAAAGATTTGTACTGTATGTAGCGCAGGAGTGGCAGTCAGTCCAATTTTGACAGCATCAAAATACTCCAGGACGCGGCGATATTTAGAGATATAGTCATCTTGACTACGAAAACTCAGTTCAGCATCAGACATCTCTCGATCCAGTAAATACCCTCTATGACATTCATCAACCAAGATCAGGTCATATTGATCAATGGGGGGAATATCTTCAGGTTTACTAGGGTAGAGAATGCGTTTGACTAGTCCTTGAATCGTACATATATGAACTTTGGTCTCTGTTTCTGGGGTAGCTTCTTTGAGTCCCTGTAAGCCAAAAATATCAGCAAAGGTTTTAGCTGTAACAACCTTAGTGGTGCGAAATTCATTAGCTGCTTGCTTTCCTAAAGCGCTGCGATCTACCACAAAACAGATACGATTAAAACGCTTAGCTGTTAGTAGACGATACATTAAGGCAATTGCTAGTTTAGTTTTACCTGTACCGGTAGCCATAGCGACTAACATGGTACGATTATTCTGTTCTAGATTTCTTTCAATTGCTTCAATAGCTTTCTGCTGATAGGGACGTAAAGGAAAACCAAACGTATAAGGTTGATTTTTCAGGTTAGCGTGAGATGCTTCCCAATCAATTTCTAATTGTGCTTTTAGTCCTTGGGGTGTTGGCCAACCAGATAAAGCGCGACGATGATTGATAGACTTACGTACATCCCGAAACCAAATCCCGCTTTCTGTTTCTATTTGTTTTAGATAAGGTCTAGCATTAGTGGAGAAGACAAAGGGCACTTTAAAATCACCCCAAGGACCACCCTCAACCGCTTTGAACCCTTCTACTGTTTTAAATCTTTTCGCATATCTCTCGGCCTGGTCAATTGCTGCAGAAACATTTTTACGCCTTCGCTTAGCTTCAACCATTGCTATACAACTTGTTCCGATAAACAAGGCATAGTCAGCAGTACCTGCAGCAGTTGGCCACTCAGCGATCGCCATATTCTGACCCTTGGTTGGTCTGGTTCCCTTAAGATAATGTAGACTTTTGCTATCAACTAACCAACCAGAATTGCGCAATTGCTGATCAATAATTGCTCTTGTCTCATCTTCATCTAAATCAATAGCTTTAGCTGCTTCATCTGCTAAAGTGATCACTGCTTTGCTAAGTGCATTCTTTTTAGCAGCTTCTTGAAGTGCAGTTAACTCTGCAGCTAGCACTGATCTTGATAGTTCAACCTCTTGGGCAAGCTGTTCCCAGACTAAACGTTCTTCTGCTTCAGTACGTGCTTTTTCTTCAGCAGTTAGTAAAGCTTTTGCCTGTTGTTCTGCTATCTCCTTAGCCTTTTCTGCCTCAGTACGCGTCTTTTCCAAAACAGTACGAAGGCTTTCTAATTCTTTTTTTAGTTCTGCAGTACCATTAATAGGGTCAGGTGGCGGGATAAAAGCACCAGCTTTAAATTTAGTATTTTGACTAAATGTCCGATGAAACCAGATACCCAAATGACGTGCCATTTTTAAAGTAGTTAAAGCTGTAGCATGATCCCCTTGAGCATCATGGGTTGCTTTATTTCCTGCTATCCTAATCTGATGGAATAAATCAGCTACTTCATCAGGAAGAATTTGTTCATTCTTTAAACGCCCTAATAATTCTATTTGAGCTTCGCTAGTTGATTCAAAAAGCCCTGTTTTAGCTGCAGTTAACTGTGCCAAATATTCAGCAAACTGTCGTAACTTTATTAGACAAGTGTTAGGGTCATCTGGAAAATAACGTTCAGCTAAGGCACCAAGACGCACTAACTGTACATCATAAGATTTTAAAAACTCGAAATTAATTGATTGAGTAGTCATACACTATCTTTTTGCACAAAAAATTGCTTTAGCTTTATTATGCCCTGTTCTACAAAATTCACACTCATCATTTTAGCCTAGTATTGCCTTATCTAGCTGTTGATAAAGATAGTTCATATCTCCTGTATTTTTGATGACAAGATCCGCCATTTTCTTTTTATTATCTAAATACCATTGATTTTCTATACGTTTTTTGGACTGCTCAACAGATAGATTATTTCTTTTTCTTAAACGTTCAATTTGTTCTTCATAAGAGCAGTAAATAACCCATGTTTCTGTTACTAAATCTGTCATTTTAGCTTCAAAAAGCAGAGGGATTACCAAAACAATAGTATTAAATGAACAGGTTTTAATATCCTCTTCAAACCTACTTCTAACATAAGGATGAATAATCTTCTCAAGCCACTCTTTCTCTAGTAAATTATTAAAGATAATCTCTCCTAATTTTGAGCGGTTGAGAGAGCCATCTTCTAGTAGAATAGTTTCCCCATAATGTGTAACAATTTTAGCTAAAGTCTCAGAACCTTTTTGGACAGCTTCTCTAGCATAGAGATCAGCATCAAAAACAGTAATTTTATGCTTATATTCTAGATATTGAGAAACGGTGGTTTTTCCACTAGCAATGCCACCAGTAATACCGATGATTCTATGTTGCATAAAAAGCGAGTAATTAATTATACGGGTGGAATATCACAATTCCCCCAATAGCTTAAAATAGAGTTAAGCACTCCTCGTAAAAAAAGAAAACCCTGTGACAGTTAGAGTTCGTATTGCCCCCAGTCCAACAGGAAACTTACATATCGGTACAGCTAGAACTGCAGTATTTAACTGGCTATTTGCGCGTCATAATCATGGACAGTTTATCCTGCGTATAGAAGACACAGACCTAGAAAGGTCTAAACCTGAATATACAGAGAATATCAAATCAGGCTTGCAATGGTTAGGCTTAAACTGGGATATCGGACCGTACTTTCAAACAGAACGCACCGATTTATATAGTACTGCCATCCAGATGCTCCTAGATCAAGACTTGGCATATCGCTGTTATTGTAGCTCAGAAGAACTAGAGCAGATGCGTGAGTTACAAAAGTCCAGAAAAGAAGCTCCACGCTATGATAACCGCCATCGCCATCTCAGTGCTGACCAACAAGCGCAATATGAAGCAGAAGGCAGAAAGCCAGTCATCCGGTTTAAAATAGAAGATGAACAAGAAATATTTTGGGAAGATCAGGTCAGAGGAACGGTTACTTGGAAAGGGAGTGACTTAGGTGGAGATATGGTCATAGCGCGCGCTGGTGAAACAGAAAAAGATTCTTTTGGCGGTGCTTTGTATAACCTAGCAGTCGTAGTTGATGATATTGATATGGACATCACGCACGTTATTAGAGGAGAAGACCATATAGCTAACACGGCTAAACAGATCTTACTCTATGAAGCGCTAGGTGCTCAAGAGCCAATCTTCGCCCACACCCCGCTTATTTTGAACCAGGAAGGACGCAAACTCTCCAAAAGGGATGGAGTAACCTCAATAGATGAATTCCGCAAGATGGGCTTTTTACCCCAAGCTTTAGCTAATTATATGACTCTACTGGGTTGGACACCGCCAGACTCAGAGGAGATCTTTACTCTAACTCAAGCAGCAAGTCAATTTGATTTAGAGCGGGTCAATAGAGCGGGTGCTAAATTTGATTGGGATAAATTAGACTGGATTAACAGTCAGTATTTACAAAAATACCCAACAGAAGAGTTACTAGAGTTACTGTTACCATATTGGCAAGAGGCAGGGTATCAAGTTAATCTTACAGAAGATCAGCCCTGGTTGATTCAACTGACTGATTTAATTAGAGAGAGTCTTAAGCGTTTAAGTGATGCACCAAAAGAAAGTCATCTCCTCTTTGGTTCTTCTATTGAGTTCAGCGAAGAAGCCCTTAAACAACTGCAACAACCAGGAGTAGCAGATATACTCCTGACCCTCTTAGAAGGCATCACAGCCCAATTAAACTTAACAGAAATTCAATCATTGATTACCACCACCACTAAAACACATAAGGTTAAAAAAGGTGTGGTTATGAAGTCCTTAAGAGCAGCTTTAATGGGTTCATTACAAGGACCAGATCTTGCGGGATCTTGGTTATTACTTAATAGCAAAGGTTGGGATAAACTGCGTATAGAAAGTGCTTTAAAATTAGTCTAAAGTTCTGTTTTCTCCAAGTTACTAATAAAACAAGCGCTGCTATATTACAGCATGGTAAATTAGATTAAAACTTTACTGCGATCTTCATCAAAAACTGCTGCTGTAACTTGGGGATAACTGGGATTAAAAAAATCATCAATACAGATAATCCCTTCAACAGAACTTGAGTCTCATCATACTACTCATATCTTCAAAAAGTTAAGAACCCCACACAATATGCTATAAAGCAAGCTAATCTCTGATGTACCCTAGAGATATATAGCAATCAACAATCAAATCATATCCTATGTTAGAGGCATACCGTAAACAGGTAGCAGAAAGAGCTAAACTTGGCATACCACCCCTTCCCCTGACCGCGCAAGAAACATCCTCACTTTGTCAGCTTTTCTTGCATCCTCAAGTAGGTGAAGAAGAGACATTACTGCACTTACTTATTGATCGTATCCCACCTGGAGTGGATGAAGCTGCCTATGTCAAAGCTGGTTTTCTAACTACTATTGCCAAAGAAGAGAATTACTCCCCTCTATTATCTCCCTTAGAAGCAGTCAGACTACTTGGTACTATGGTAGGAGGTTATAATGTACAATCTTTAATCGATTTACTCCAGTCATCTGATAGTATAGCCCAAGCAGCAACAGCCTCACTCAGTAAGACTATGCTGGTCTTTGATGCTTTTAATGATGTTTTGCACCTAGCAGAAACTAACCCCTATGCTAAACAAGTTATTCAGGCCTGGTCTGAAGGAGTCTGGTTTACTGATCGTCCCTCTCTACCTGAAAGTATCACTGTCACTGTTTTTAAAGTTCCAGGTGAAACAAATACTGATGATCTATCACCTGCGCCTCATGCAACAAGCAGACCAGATATTCCTCTACATGGTCTAGTAATGTTAGAGTCTAAGATGCCTGGAGCACTCGATACCCTAGCTAAACTGAAGGAAAAAGGTCATCCAGTAGCCTATGTAGGAGATGTAGTCGGGACTGGTTCTTCTCGGAAGTCTGCCATTAATTCTGTTCTTTGGCATATTGGTTCAGATATACCATATATACCTAATAAAAGAACAGGGGGGTATATTTTAGGTACCAAGATAGCGCCGATTTTCTTTAATACGGCTGAAGACTCTGGATGTCTACCTATTGAATGTGATGTAACGGGAATGGAAACAGGAGATGTGATTACCATACATCCCTACCAAGGAATTATCACTAATACAGCAGGAGAAGTCATCTCTACTTTCACTTTGACACCTGATACTATCGGGGATGAAGTGCGCGCAGGGGGACGTATTCCGCTTCTCATTGGGCGTAGTTTGACTGATAAAACCCGTGAAGCTTTGGGACTGGAAGCAAGTAGTTTATTTATACGCCCAGCCTTACCCCAAGATACAGGAAAAGGCTATACTTTAGCGCAGAAGATGGTAGGTAAAGCTGTAGGGGTAATTGGTGTACGTCCGGGGACTTCTTGTGAACCCTTGATGACCACTGTGGGGTCACAGGATACCACAGGACCGATGACTAGAGATGAATTAAAAGAGTTAGCTTGTTTGGGTTTTAGCGCTGATTTAGTTATGCAGAGTTTCTGTCACACTGCAGCCTATCCTAAACCTGTTGATATTAAAACACACAAAGAGTTACCTGATTTCTTCTCCACTAGAGGAGGAGTTGCTTTACGTCCTGGAGATGGGATCATTCACTCTTGGTTAAATCGAATGTTATTACCTGATACAGTAGGGACTGGTGGGGACTCTCATACTCGGTTCCCTTTAGGGATCTCTTTCCCTGCAGGGTCTGGTCTAGTAGCTTTTGCTGCAGGGTTGGGGGTGATGCCTTTAAATATGCCTGAGTCGGTTTTAGTCAGGTTTACGGGATCATTACAACCAGGTGTGACTTTACGGGATATTGTCAATGCTATCCCCTATGTGGCAATCCAGCAAGGTAAATTGACAGTCGCTAAACAGAATAAAAAGAATATCTTTTCGGGTCGCATTATGGAGATGGAAGGACTACCTGATCTTAAGTTAGAACAGGCATTTGAATTGACTGATGCTACTGCAGAACGCTCCTGTTCTGGTTCAACCATTAAATTGAGTGTGGAGACTGTCGCAGAGTATCTCAGGTCTAATGTAACCCTACTTAAAAATATGGTAGCCCGTGGTTATCAAGATGCTCGCACTATCATGCGCCGTGTAGCTAAGATGGAGCAATGGTTGGCTAATCCTAGCTTAATGCAAGCTGATGCAGATGCCGAGTATGCTGATGTTATTGAGGTTAATCTGAGTGAAATAACAGAACCTCTAGTTGCTGCTCCTAATGACCCTGATAATATTAAGTTGATGAGTGAATGTGTCAATGATCATATTGATGAGGTCTTTATTGGTTCTTGTATGACTAATATCGGTCATTATCGCTCTTGCGCTAAAATCTTAGAAGGTGCAGGAAAGATTAAGGTTCGTCTGTGGATCTGTCCCCCTACTCGTATGGATGAAGAACAGCTTCGCGCTGAGGGGATCTATGCTATCTTTGAGGCTTCTGGTGCAAGAATGGAAATGCCTGGTTGTTCTCTCTGTATGGGAAATCAAGCTAGAGTAGAAGATGGTACAACTGTCTTTTCTACTTCTACTAGAAACTTTAATAATCGAATGGGTAAAGATGCCCGTGTCTATTTGGGTTCAGCTGAACTAGCTGCAGTCTGTGCCTTGTTGGGTCGTATCCCCACTCAGCAAGAGTATTTAGAGATCGTTCAAGCTAAAGTTGATCCTTTTGCAGATGAGTTATACCGTTATCTCAATTTTGATCAGATGAGTGGTTTTGTCGATGAGGGAAGAGTGGTCGCAGTTGAGGATATGCCTAAAATAGAGGATTTTCTGCCTGTAGCAATGGGTTAGAAGGACACCCTCACCCTCACCCCCTGACCCCTCTCCCTTAGGGAGAGGGGATAAATGTCTGTAGTTAAATTAAGCAGAATTGCGATAAACTAGAAAGTTGTAAAAGTCAGGACAAGCTTTAATTTTTAGCCCAACACAATTAGTTTGAGAACTTTCTTTGATAAGCTATATAAACTGCTTCTAAAAAGACACTCGCTGTCACATTGTCGGGAATATCTGATAAGGCTATTTTATCTTTAATAAGATATCCTAATTCCCGCGCTAAATCATTTTTAGCCTTCATTAACATTTGCCCTTTTCTCTGTAAATATTCACGCACCAAAACAAAATCTTCTACAGTTAAGCGTGATATATCGACATTTTCTTCTAAAAATTCTACCAGCTTTTGAGTTTCAGGTGAAATCTTTATTTGATAGTTACTTTGATTCTGTGCTTCTTGAATAACTAAAGTACCTGCTAACCAATCACCTATTCTTTTCTCTTGTTTAGAAAAAATAATCATTATTGCACCAATAAATAGCAGATCATCGACAGGACGAAGTAATGTTCTTAATGTTGCTTGGGGTAAAGTAATTCTCTGTCCATTGTTACTAATAACTCTGATTTTAGTAATCTTTTTTCCTGGTGTTTGTCCCTGCCATATTGTTTCAAAGAAAACAAAATACCCAACATAGATAGTGAAAATAATCAAGAAGTAAATAGCTAGTAACCACATCTGTCCATTGGTTATTTGAACGATTAAAAATAGCCCTAAAATAGAAATAATACCTAAAGTCCCCCAGAGAATACAGTAATCAATAAACAAAGCATAGGCTCTATTTCCGATTCCAGCTAAAGTAAATTCTAACTCTACACTCTCTGGTGTTTCTAAATTAAATTGATTAAATAATGGCATTTATTTTGCTTTAGACCAGTCTATCTTTTAAATCTAGTCCTTCTTTTCTATTTCTTAAGTCATAATAAAGTATCGCTTTAATACTCATCCAAAAAGGTGCTAAAAAAGCTCCTCCTACTAATTGGAAAAGATTAACCAAAATACTCGATTCTGCTTGCATATTCAAAATAGATATAAAAATACCAAAAATAGAACTAATAGCTATAATGATAGGAATGGTAACTAAAAAAGCGACAAAATAGATAAGTTGAATTCGCCAGATATAACCTTGTGATAAAGCGACACTTCTATTCATAGCACTAAAACTTTTTCTTTCCCCTTCCATAGCGATTACCATGTCAGCTACAGAATAGCGAGAATAAACCCAGATTAACCCATAAAACCAAATCAATAGTAGTATTAAGAGCAACAAAACTCCCAAGACATTACCAATTAACCTCCGAACAGCTATCGCAGCAATTACACATAAGACGATTGTACCCACAACAACTATTAGACCAATCAGTAAATAAGCACCTAAAAAAGTCCATTTACGGGGTTCTAACTCTCTTTGTGCTTCTGAAGTGGTTTCCGGTTGTTCTCTGACTTCACCATAGGCTAAACGCGAAATTACAGCTAAAAGAGCAGCATATTTTGCCCAGCCATATACTGGTATTATTGACCAAAGAGAGGCTTTAAGCGCTATTATAAAATAGTTTTTAAAATGATCCCGATACAACCTCAAGGCTGCAGTTATCACATTTCCTACACTGAGTGGGCCAAGCGACTGACTACCTGAACTTCCTCTAGACATAAATTTACACAGGATACTACAAATAACTTAAGTATCTACCTATTCATCAATATGTGACACAAATTTTATAAATCTTTAAATATCTCTTTTTCTAAAAATGCACATTAATCATGTCAAAATTGCATTAAATTTAATATTTTGTTACAAAAAATACAAACTAACCCCTAAATTCTTACCTATTATCTAAGGCCAAGCAAGCCATTAAAAGGCACAGACTTAAAAACTCACTTACCCTGGATTAAATCAACCATCATCAATGAGCAGATTATCGAGACGTAAATTCATTTGGAGAGCCAGTACAACAGTAGCGGGGACTTTGATTATTCACGGTTGCAGCAATCCTACTAATCAGACTACCTCTTCACCATCACCAACAGGTTCTGCTTCTCCTGCAGTTGGGGGTGCTACAAAAAGTGGTCTAGAAGTAACGACAGCAACCCTGGGCTTTATTGCCTTAACAGACTCAGCGCCACTGATTATAGCAAAAGAGAAAGGTTACTTTGATAAACATGGGATGACTGGGGTAAAAGTTGTCAAACAAGCATCTTGGCCAGTTACGCGGGATAACTTAGAATTGGGTTCAGACGGTGGAGGAATTGATGGAGCGCATATTCTCTCACCGATGCCCTATTTAATGAGTTTAGGGACAATTACCAAAAACAAAAAGCCGGTGCCGATGTATATTCTGGCACGCTTAAATACGAACGGACAAGCTGTCTCCGTCTCTAATACCTATAAAGATCTCAAATTAGGACTTGATAGTAAACCGATCAAAGAAATCGTTACTAAGTCCAAAGCTGCAGGAAAAGAGCTTAAATTTGCCGTAACTTTTCCAGGTGGAACACATGACCTATGGATGCGCTATTGGTTAGCTGCAGGAGGTATTGATCCGACCAACGATATTTCAATTATTCCCGTACCGCCCCCCCAGATGGTCGCTAACATGAAGGTAGGGGGTATAGAGGCTTTCTGTGTAGGCGAACCCTGGAATGCTCAATTAGTTAACCAGAAAGCAGGTTTTACAGCATTTATTAC
>CASBQB010000118.1 GCA_949127655.1 Chroococcales cyanobacterium PMM_0086
AATTTAATTTCTTAAAAAAATCGTTCTGCTCAATAATCTTTTACTAAAAATATTAAACAAAAGTAATCTATTCGTATCTTTTTAAAAGTACTATATTGATTGTTACGGAAAGTGGGTTATTAGCCAATAGATACAAACATCGCTACGCCTCAATGATTCCCCAGTCGCTTAAACAAAGATTGAAGCGAATCTACAACTCGATTCTGGAAAGGGGGTTGGAAGATCATCAAGCACTACCCCCATTAAGCCGAAACAGTAATCGAGGTCGCCTCAAACGCCGAGTAGGGCATAATCTGTTATTAAGATTTCCTGATTATGTCGAGGCTGTGTGGCGTTTTCTCGAACAACCATTCGTCCCCTTTACCAATAATCAGGCGGAAAGGGACTTACGGATGATGAAATCTCAACAGAAAATTTCTGGTGGTTTTCGTTTCAGGGAAAGTGCAGAAAACTTTATACAAAATATATTCTTTAATTTTCTCAAATATACTTGACAAGAGTAACCCTCTTCTATATAGTTATGGTGCAATTATTATTTTTACTTGAAAATGACTTCTTGTCTATTAATTGAACTTGAGACCATTTTAGAAAAGTCTGTCGAATCCGTAATTAATTATGAAAAAGTTGTCTTTGAACAATTATTAGAGAAATCTAGCCCCAAAGTAGTACTATTTGGCTGTGGGAACCTCGGTAAAAAGTGTCTAGAAGGTTTAAGGACAGTTGGAATAGAACCCGTTGCTTTTTCCGATAACAACTCTTCACTATGGAATAAAAACATTGATGGTATTAGTGTTCTCCCTCCAGAGATTGCCGCTCAAATCTATGGTAAAGATGCTCTATTTATAATTACTATTTGGAATGCTTCTCCAAAATGTCAGTTTGTTATTCTGAGAAATCAACTAGAACAACTTGGCTGTTTAAATGTTGCTTCTTTTATGACACTTTTCTGGAAATATCCAGATTTATTTTTACCTCATTATTGTGTAGAATTGCCCCACAAAATCTATGAACAAAGAGAAGATGTCTTGAAAGTTTTTCATCTTTGGAAAGATGATTATTCTAAAAAACAGTACATAAATCAGTTAAAATGGCGAACATCACTCGATTTTGAGAGTTTGTCAATTGCTAAAGATCCGCAGTATTTCTCTAGTCAAGTGTTGCCAAAACTCAGTAATGAAGTTTTTATAGATTGTGGTGCTTTTGATGGAGATACACTGAAATACTTAATTAATAATCAGTATTCTGCCTTCAAGAAAATCATTTGCTTTGAACCTGATCCTAATAACTTTGAAAAGCTCAAAAATTATGTTTCTGGGTTGGAAGATGAAGTAAAAGAGAAAGTAACAATCTATCAGAAAGCTACAGGAAATAAGAGAGAAAAACTACTATTTACTGCATTAGGTTTATCTTCGTCAGCGATTACTGAAACAGGTGAAATAGAAGTAGAGTCTGTCCCTTTAGATGAAATACTAACAGATACTGTCCCAACTTTTATTAAAATGGATATTGAAGGAGCAGAAATAGATACACTAATAGGCGCTAGTAAAATAATTAAAGAATATGCCCCTATTTTAGCTATTGCCTGTTACCACCTGCAGGCTCATTTATGGCAAATTCCTTTACTAATCAAGAGTATACAGAGTGATTATTCGTTTTTTCTTGAACAATATGGTGCAGATGGTTTAGAGATGGTCTTCTATGCTATTCCTAATTCTCGTCTCTAGACTAGTAAGCAGGGAAAACAAGATCCTCTGCTTACCACTAGCGAGAAAATTAGTCTAAAGAGATTTGATTACCGCGTTTATACTGCATATAAGCAGCAAAGAAAAGTCCCAAAAGAGTCACAGAAATCAGTCCTAAAACAATACCAAGGGTTAAAGGTTCAATCATCCAAATTTCCTATCAATAGCAGTTCTGCCCTTATTATAAACCGCAGAGAAACCATCTTCACCTAATGGCACGACCAGTTAAGAATTGACGAACTTCTAACATGGCTGAGTAAGTGGGTATGATATGAAGAGTTTCATCAGCAGGAGTCAGATCTAAAGCTTTATTGATCGCCTTAGTCAGATCTTCCTCTATAACCAGTTGTGAACTAGAGTTAACTTCAAGACTATAAGTCAAACGCAAGGCCATGTCATAAACACGATCTCCACTAATGACGACAGTTCCACCAAGAGAAAGTAGATTTTCAGTATCAACATCCCAAATCCAAGATATATCAGTACCATCTGGTGTACGATCATTGAGGATAATCAAAGTAACATTAGCTTGATCCTGTTTCTGGATGTCCTTAACAGTGCGAATAGTCTCATTCAGTCCAACAGGATTTTTAGAGAGAAGAATACAGACCTGCTTACCCTGAATAACCAATTTTTCTGCCCTACCAAAAGCAGCTTTAAAATCCCCAATACCTTGCTCAATCTTAGTTCGCTCCAGTCCGAGAGTTAAAGCAACCAAAGCAGCAGCCAGGGTATTATACTTATTGTAAACACCGATTAGTATTTGTGGCCATTCAGCAGAATTAAGAGCAAGCTGACTCTTAGCAAAGCCACAAGCAGAGCAAGCATAATCCCCCAAATGAGAAAGATAAACCCCTTGATAGTCTAAAGGGTGACCACAGCGAGGACAATAGATAGAATCAACAGCATGAGGAATCTCCTCTAAATAAAGCTTAGGTTCACTAAGTCCAAAATAGAGAACCTGCTGTTCTAGTTGTTGCCCTAAATAAGAAAGAGTAGGATCATCAGCATTGAGAAAAACTAGAGTATCTTTAGATAGAGGGGCTATTGCTTCGAGCCAACGTTTACTAATAATGTCTATCTCTCCATAGCGATCCAATTGATCCCGAAAAAGATTCAAGGCGACAATTAAACGGGGTTGCAACTCCTTGAGGACTAAAGGAAGAATATTTTCATCAACCTCTAAAATAGCGTAGTCAGCCCTTAAACGTCCTAGCGAATCAGTTTGTTCAATTAAAGCTGAAACCAATCCATTAACTAAATTAGCACCCGTAGAATTGTGAACAACTTGAGATCCTCCGCTTTCCAAAAGAGTACGCAACAGCAAAGAAGTTGTGGTTTTACCATTAGTTCCCACAATGAGAATTACAGCATTAACCTGCGCGGCTAAAAGAGGTAATAGATTAGGATAGAGAAGACGTGCTAATTGTCCAGGTAAAACACTAGCTGCCCCCAATTTTAGACCGCGAACCAAGGCAGTGAGGAACTTAGCTAGAAAAACAGTCAGGATCAGACGAATTTGTTCAATTAAGAACATTATTGCGCTCACTAAAAACAAGTTAAAAAGATTTTAGCGATAATTGGCAACCATGATGTTGATTTTTTGCTAGGGTGAAAAAAGAGGGTCACCAAAGAAAGTACTATGAGCATATCTTGGAGACGTTTAGGAGTTGGCCTGGGATTGATTGGAATAAGTAGTGCAATCAGTCTCTCCTGCGGGAAATTAGGCAACTGGGAAAAAACTACTACAGAAGAAACAGCGGCCTTACAATCTAGAGAGACTAGTTCTGTTATTCCAGCCTTAATGAAATCAGCAGAAACTTCATCTACAGCAGGAGAGGGTAACTTTGTTGTGCAAGTAGTGCAAAAAGTTGGCTCAGCAGTCGTGCGTATTGATGCGGTAACTTCAGCAGAAAGAGACCCATCGAATGATTTAGACAACCCCCTATATAAGCGCTTCTTTAGCGAAAAACCACCACTAACTAAACCGAGAGAGCGTTTAGAAAGAGGGACAGGTTCAGGAGTTATCATCAGTTCCCAGGGGGAAATTATCACTAATGCCCATGTTGTCAAGGGTTCTTCTGGGGTTAAAGTAACTCTCAAAAGTGGACAAGTCTATGCAGGAAAAATTCTAGGACTTGATCAAATAACCGATATTGCCGTAATCAAAATAGAAGCCAACAATTTACCAACAGTCACCTTAGGAGATATAAAAACACTTAATCCTGGAGATTGGGCGATTGCCATAGGTAACCCGCTAGGACTTGATAACACAGTGACTCTCGGTATTATCAGTGCATTAGGACGCTCTAGTAGTCAAGTAGGCATACCAAATGAGCGAGTTAAATTCATTCAAACTGATGCAGCCATCAACCCCGGTAACTCTGGTGGTCCTCTCTTCAACACGCAAGGAGAGGTGATCGGTATTAATACAGCTATCAGATCTGATGCACAAGGCTTAGGTTTTGCTATCCCCATCGACACAGCCCAAAAAATTGCCATGCAGATTATTACTAAAGGCAGTGCAGAGCACGCCTATATTGGTATTCATATGGTGACACTGAGTCAAGAAATCAAAGAACAGCTAAAAAAAGAAGATCCTAGTTATAGCAATCTGCAAAAAGACCAAGGCGTTCTAATAATGCGTGTCTTAGAAAAATCCCCCGCTCAAGAATCAGGACTGCAAATAGGTGACATCATCCAAAAGATTGATCAAAAGCTCGTCAATACAGCCTCAGACGTTCAAGATCAGGTAGAATCTAAACCTGTTGGAACTCTTTTAAGCATAGAGATCCTACGTCAAAATAAACCCAAAATGCTAGAAGTTCGCACAGCGAGTCTGACCCCTTAAATATCTACTACCTGATGAAAAATCTGTTCTCTCTTCCAGAAATACCCGATTATGCTTGGTCGCGTCCTATCGGTTTGGGTTGGGAAAAGCCCTATACTGTACGCTACGATAGTAACCTTGATGATGGCCCTTGGCATGGGATGCCTTTAGGCGGATTTGGGGGAGGCTGTATCGGACGCTCCTCAAAAGGTGATTTCAACCTTTGGCACCTAGATGGAGGAGAACATACTTTCCGCTCCCTGCCCAGTTGTCAATTTAGCATTTTTGAACAAGTAGAAGGAGGAGAAGCACAAGCTTACGCCCTCTGTAGCGAACCGCCAAGTGATGGAAGTCTCTCCCGTTGGGCTTGGTATCCTCAAGGTATGGGGACTTATCATGCTCTCTATCCCCGTAGTTGGTATAAATATGAAGGGGTCTTCACTAGTCAAAT
This sequence comes from Chroococcales cyanobacterium PMM_0086, assembly GCA_949127655.1. Lineage (GTDB taxonomy): Bacteria > Cyanobacteriota > Cyanobacteriia > Cyanobacteriales > Microcystaceae > CAISPN01. The sequence continues at coordinate 5,024 of CASBQB010000118.1, forward strand.
AATCTGTGAGCAATTTTCCCCGATCTTGGCCAATAATTACCAAGAAACCAGTTACCCTCTAGCTATCTTTGAATGGTCTATCCATAACCCGACCGACAAACCCATCACTTTAAGTATTATGCTGAGTTGGCAAAATACAGTTGGTTGGTTTACCAATGCCATTAAATCACCCGAAGTCAAGGTCAGAGATGACGGTAGTCCTGTCTATGAGTATCAAGCCCGTTGGGGAGATAGTACAGGAAACTTTAATCAATGGATTCTGGATAATTTCCGCGTAGGTTGTCTACTTAACCGCATTCAACTCCATGACGACATCTTAGAAGGTGAAGGACAAATCGCCATCTCCAGCATTCTTAACCCAGCTATCGAAGTCTTCCATCATACTCGTTGGGATACCACAGGTGATGGGTCGGAACTCTGGGACTTCTTCGCTATGAATGGGATGTTACCAGACTATCAAGATGAAACCCCCGCTAGTCCAGGTGAACAAATAGGCGCAGCTATGTCTATTCGCTTCACAGTACGTCCGGGTAAAACTCGCAAAATTCCCTTTATTCTCGCCTGGGATTTTCCAATCACTGAATTTGCCCCAGGAGTTAATTATTATCGCCGTTATACTGACTTTTTTGGACGCACAGGTAATAATGCTTGGAGTATGGTGCGGACCGCCTTTAAACATAGTGATCTCTGGCGTGAAAGAATAGAGGAGTGGCAAAACCCGATCCTGAAAGATGCTAATTTACCAGACTGGTTAAAAATGGCTCTCTTTAATGAGTTGTATCTTTTAGCTGATGGAGGGAGCGTCTGGACTGCAGCAACCGAGAATGATCCAGTCGGACAGTTTGGGGTCTTAGAATGTCTAGACTATCGTTGGTATGAAAGTCTAGATGTGCGTCTCTATGGCTCTTTTGGACTGTTAAAATTCTGGCCACGTCTAGATAAAGCTATTCTAGAAGCCTTTGCTAGGGCTATACCTCATTGGGATGATACCCCAAGGCAAATCGGCTATAATGGAGCTTGGGCTGTGCGTAAAATCAAAGGAGCAACCCCCCATGATTTAGGCGCTCCCAATGAACACCCCTGGGAAGCAACTAACTATACTTCTTATCAAGACTGTAATCTCTGGAAGGATCTCGCTTCTGACTTCGTTTTACAGGTCTATCGTGACTTCTATTTAACAGGTGCGACAGATATTGAATTTCTCTGGGAATGTTGGCAGTCTGTCTTTGAAAGTCTAGCTTATTTAAAGGATTTTGATTTTGATGGCGACGGTATCCCAGAAAATTCAGGCGCTCCCGATCAGACTTTTGATGATTGGAAACTGCAGGGGATCAGTGCTTATTGTGGAGGTTTATGGATTGCTGCAATAGAGGCTGCTATCACTATAGCTAAGATCTTATTAGATAATCCCCCACAAAATTCTACTCTATTACCTCCTGACTATCCAGAAGGACTAGAAACAGCTATTTCTGACTATCAAACTTGGTTACAACAGTCCCGACCTCTCTATCAAGAAGCCCTCTGGAATGGTCAATATTACCGCCTAGATAGTGTTAGTGGTTCTGATGTGGTGATGAGTGATCAACTTTGTGGTCAATTCTACGCTCAATTATTGGGCTTACCTTCGGTTATTGAAGATCAGTATGTTAAATCTACTCTCAAAACTATCTATCAAGCTTGCTTTTTGAACTTCCACCAAGGCAAGTTTGGCGCTGCTAATGGACTTAAACTCGATGGTTCTCCTGAAGATCCTAATTCTACTCATCCTTTAGAAGTCTGGACGGGCATTAACTTTGGTTTAGCCGCTTTTTTTATAGAACAGGGGATGAAAGAGGAAGGCTTAAGAATTGCTGAAACTGTGGTTAAACAAATATATGATAATGGCTTACAGTTTCGTACCCCTGAAGCTATTACAGCCCTAGGAACCTTTCGCGCTAGTCATTATCTTCGGGCGATGGCTATTTGGGCTGTCTATGGTGCTTTGACGGGTTGGAAGTAAACTTATTATTGAGATCATTTGAGGCTTAACCAAAAGGTTGCAAACTGCCCTGATTGAACTTCCAACAAGAATCAGCAATCTCCATCAACTCACTTGGATCATGACTAACTACAATCAAAGTCCAATGTTTTTTAAGTTTAGCTAGTAAACTGATCAATTGACGACGCATCGACCAATCTAACCCCGCTGTTGGCTCATCTAGTAATAAAATACTAGGCTGACGAATCAGTTGTACGGCAAGAGCTAACCTTCTCTGTTGTCCCCCACTAAGACTGTAGGGTGAGGTATTCTGAGGCAGATGGTCTAGTCCAACTTCATTTAAGGCTGTAGCGATGCGTTCAGAAGTCAATTCAGGATGTCCTAAGCGCAATTCTTCGAGGATAGTCTTACCGCAAAAATGACGCTCTGGAAATTGAAAGACTAGACCGCTCAACTCTTGTAGTTCTAAAAAACTCAAAGCCTGCTCCTGCCATAAAATAGTACCCTTGTTGTGTTGAGCAAAACCCGCTAGAATTTCTAAGAGGGTGGTCTTGCCAGAACCACTAGAACCTAAAATTAATCCCAATGTTTGAGGTGCTATTTCTAAGTTGATTCCCTGTAAAATAGGGTGAGGGGTTGCCGCAGGGTGATAGATTACATTCTGAAGTGAGAGCATCTGGTGGACATTTGATCAAGTAACTATATTCTAGCTTTAGATTGAGTTCAATATGAAAATAAGATATCGGTCATGGTCTAGTAGTATAGCAGTAGCCTTAGTACTCACAATAGCAAGTATAAGCTGGGCAGGTGACCCTTTTCGTGCCAAAAATCCGCATCAAATTGATGACAAAACAGAAGCAGCTTTTGATGCACTTTTTCACCAAGGTAATTATAAAGCAGCCAAAATAAGTCTATTAGAAGCAGAAAAAAATGGTGATCCTTTAGCTTATGCCATGAGTGCATCTCTAGCTTACACTGAGGAAGACTATACAAATCTGAATTTCTATGCCAATAAAACTTTAGAAGCAGCCCAAAAACTCAAAGAAAAAGATCCTTTGCGGGGTAATCTTTACACAGGTGTGGGCTATTTCTTACAGGGTAGCTATATCTTTAAAACAGAGGGGCCAATTCAAGCAATACCGAAATTACAACAGGTTTTTCAGTATCTAGAAAAAGCCGAAAATATTAACCCAAATGATCCAGAATTAAACCTAATCAAAGGTTATCTAGAGTTACTCCTCGCTGTTAATCTACCTTTTTCGAGTCCAGAAAAAGCGATTGACAGATTTCAAAAATACGGTGCGCCAACATATCTAGTAGATCGCGGTGTAGCTATGGCTTATCGAGACCTCAAAAAATATGATAAATCTTTGGAATTTCTGGATAAAGCAATAGTCAAAAGTCCTGATAACCCAGAGTTACAATACCTCAAAGGACAAGTACTGCGCAGTAAAGGACTCAAAAATAAAGAACTTACCGCTTTACAAGAGTCTGTTACCTATTTTGAAAAGGCCAACCAAAAAAGAGGACAATTGCCAAAAGCTCTCTTAATTCCTCTAGATCATGATTATCAAGCGGCTTTAGAGGAAATTAAGCAGATGCAGAGTACTAAGGGAGGGTAACCCACCCAGAATTAGTACTAATAAAAGCTGAGAGTGAATTTGCCCAACAGGTCAAAGTCGTCTGAGAGATTACGGGTTTTACCATTACAATTACCATTTGAATAACGTTAAAGTAACAACAGAAAGGTTAAAAATATTACATCCTGTTTACTCCTCATGTTTGAATACTTTAACGAAAAAGCTATTAAAGTCATCAGTCTGGCTCAAGAAGAAGCCCGCCGCGCTGGTCACAATCTAGTAGGAACAGAGTACATTCTTTTGGGACTGATTTTAGAAGGAAGTAGCAATGCTGCAGCCATTCTAAAAGATCTGGGACTGACTACACATCAAGTCCGAGAGAGAATAGAACAGACAACCGGAAAAGGGGCGGGTTTTAGTCCACTCAATATTCCCTTTACTCCTAAAACAAAAAAACTACTTGAAGGCGCATTCCAAGAAGCTCGTCAACTGACTAACACTTCAGTAGAACCAGAACATATTCTCTTAGCTATTACTAACGAGCCTGAATGTCTAGCTGCTAAAATAATAGAACAACAGGGACTTAACCTTGCTCAAATACGTACCTTAATCATTAAGCAAGCGGGAGAAAAAGAAGCGGTAGGGGCAGGAAATAGACAGAATTTTAGAGAAAAAGGTTACAGCAACTCACAGAAGATGACTTTAGCTCAATACGGTACCAATTTAACAGAAAAAGCTCGTGCAGGAAAACTTGACCCGATTATTGGCAGAGATAGGGAAGTAGAACGTACTTTACAAATTCTCGCCCGTCGAACTAAAAATAATCCCATTCTTCTTGGTGAACCTGGAGTAGGTAAAACAGCGATTGCTGAAGGAATCGCTCAACGCTTAATTCAAGAAGATGTTCCCGACTTCCTCAAAGATAAACAGGTGATTAGTCTAGAACTTGGTTCACTCTTAGCTGGTACTCGTTTAAGAGGTGAATTCGAGGAACGGATCAAGTCGATCATCTCAGAAGTACGTCAAGCAGGGAACATCATCCTCTTCATTGACGAAGTTCATACCATAGTTGGTACAGGTGCATTAGGTGGAAGCTTGGATGCTGCCAATATGTTCAAACCAGCATTAGCTAGAGGCGAACTACAATGTATTGGGGCAACCACACTGAGTGAATACCGCCAACATATTGAAAAAGATGCAGCCTTAGAAAGAAGATTTCAACCAGTAAAAGTAGGCGAACCAACCCCAGAAGAAGCTTTAGAAATCATACAGGGACTGCGTAAAGTCTACGAAGATTTTCACAAGATTAAGTTCACCGAAAAAGCCCTAGAAGCGGCCGTTAGTCTCTCAGATCGCTATATTGCTGATCGATTCCTTCCCGATAAAGCAATTGATTTAATAGATGAAGCAGGATCAAGAGCACATTTAAGACACTCTCTAGCTGCCAAAGCACAGTCAGACTCATTGATTAACCCTCAGTCACTGATACCTGTGGTGGATGTAGAAGAAATAGCCGAGATAGTGGCAGCTTGGACTAATATCCCTGTAATGCAGCTTACCGAGTCGGAAACAGAATCATTAGTTAACCTAGAAGGCCACCTTCATAAGAGAATTATTGGACAGAGTGAGGCTGTAAAATCAGTTGCTAACGCTGTACGTAGGGCTAGAGTCGGCTTACAATCAGCTAAACGTCCGATTGCTAGTTTCATCTTTGCAGGTCCGACAGGCGTAGGTAAAACAGAATTAGCTAAAGCGCTAGCTACCTATATGTTTGGTTCCCAAGAAGCCATAATCAGACTGGATATGTCTGAATTTATGGAATCTCACACCATCTCTAAATTGATCGGTTCTCCTCCAGGGTTTGTCGGTTACGGAGAAGGAGGCCAATTAACAGAAGCAGTTCGCAGAAGACCCTATAGTGTCATTCTTCTAGATGAAATTGAAAAAGCACATCCTGATATCTTTAATCTCTTTTTACAAGTCTTAGATGATGGACGTTTAACGGATGCTCAAGGAAGGGTGATCAATTTCCAAAACACCCTGATCATCATGACTTCTAATTTAGGTTCTAAAGTCATTGAAAAAGGGGCTGCTGGATTAGGTTTTGATATGTCGAATGCTTCAGAAGAAGGCGATTATAATCGTTTAAAAATGAGAGTGATGGACGAGTTTAAGCAATACTTCCGCCCAGAATTTCTCAACCGTCTAGATGAGGTGATTGTCTTTAAACAGTTGAACCATGATGAAGTATCTCAAATTGCTGATTTACTTTTAGATGAGGTATCTCGTCAAATTAAAGAACAGCGTGAGATCTCCTTAAAAGTAACTCCTGCTTTTCGTACCTTAGTGGTCAATGAGGGATATAACCCCACTTATGGAGCGCGTCCTCTACGCCGTGCTATTGCAGCCCGTTTAGAAGATAGTCTAGCAGAAGCTATCTTACGCGGTCAGCTTAAAGACCATGCTTTTATTCTGGTTGATGTAGATTCTCAAGGACAAGTCATTATCTCGGATCAAGAAGAGTCTGTTCTGGACTATCAGACTATCTCTTAGTTTTCTTAAACAATACCAGTACGAAAGCTATGATCTAGTCTTTAGTACTGGTATTTTTACCTCGACTGCTGAAATTTGTTTAGATTCAGTATTGACCTTTAGTCTTTCTAGTTCTCTTGCTTCAAGTATGCTTCTAAAGCTTCTGCGAGGATCTGATTCATTGGTCTTTTTTGCTCTTGAGCGGTATTTTTCAAACGGGCAAAAAGCTCATCTGGTACACTGACGCGGTTTTGATTCTTGCGACTGCGACTAGGAGTGAGGTTTTCTGCTTTTTGAGAAGGGCTTAGTTCGTAGCTATTAGCAAAGCTTCTGAGTTCTTCTAAGCCTACTCTAGCGCAGAATTCGCCAAAGCTCTCATCACTTTTTTTCTCTTGTTTGAAATAGATTAAGAGTGGTTCTAAATGCTTTTCTATTTCTTCATCTGGACATTTTTCTAAATATGCTTCGGCTAAACGGGTTTGATTTGGTGTACCACCTAACCAGATTTGATAGGCATTCGGAGCACTTCCCACAAGTCCTAATTCTGCCATGTAGGGACGCGCACAGCCGTTAGGACAGCCAGTCATCCGAATAACAAAGTGTGAGTCTGGTAAGCCTACTTGAACTAGTAATTTTTTAATACGCTCAATAATACTAGGCAAAACTCGTTCTGATTCTGTTATAGCTAGTCCACAAGTTGGTAAGGCAGGACAGGCCATAGAATATCGAACTAGAGGCGGTATTTCTATAGGATGGCTAATAATGCCGTATTGAGAGAAGATTTTCTCTATCGCTTCTTTATCCTCTGGTTCAATCTCATAGAGAATGATATTGTGATTAGGAGTCAGACGCATCGGGAGATTATATTGCTCAATAATCTTTCTTAAGCCTGTTCTTAATTGAAAACTACCTTCATCTTTAACTCTTCCATTGATTATTGATAATCCAAAAAAGAGTTTACCGTCTCCTTGTTCCTGCCAACCCAAGTAGTCTTGATATTTCCACTCAGGTAGACTTCTAAAGGGTTCTAAAGGCTGTCCTAGATACTCTGCAACCTGGGTTCTAAACTTTTCAACTCCCCAGTCATTGAGCAGATATTTCATTCTGGCGTGACGGCGATCTGTGCGATCTCCATAGTCTCTTTGAGTAGCGATGATCCCTTTTACTAAGTCATAGACTAACTCTTTTTTGATGTACCCTATGGGATCAGCCATTCTAGGGAAGGTTTCTTCTTTATTATGACTACGACCCAGACCGCCTCCAGCTAAAATATTAAAGCCTTCTAGTTCGCCTTGCTCATTGGTCATAACTACCAGAGATATGTCGTGAGTGTAGATATCAACCGAGTTATCGCCTGGTACTGTAACAGAGCATTTAAACTTGCGGGGCATATACTGCGCGCCGTAAATGGGTTCTATTCCTTCTGTGAAGATAGTCCCATTTTGACCTTTAGCCCTAGCTGCTTTAACTTCTGGTGCTTCTTCTGCGCTTACTGCTTTTTCTCCATCGAGCCATATTTCATAGTAGGCTCCTGTTTGTGGGGTGAGTAGATCTGCTATGTTGTTGGCATATTCCCAAGCATAGAGATATTCTTTCTGCTCTTTGTAGGGGGCTGGTGGAGCCATGATATTTCTATTCAGGTCTCCACAGGCTCCCAAAGTTGATCCCATATTCTGAATGATTTCTTTAAAGACAGTTTTCAAGTTTTTCTTGAGAATGCCATGAATTTGAAATCCTTGACGGGTTGTTGTTCTGAGGGTTTTATTGCCGTATTCTTCGGCTAGACGATCTAGGGTTAGGTATAGTTCTGGTGGAATATACCCGCCAGGATTCCGAGTCCGTAACATGAATTGATAATCTTTCTCTTGTCCTTTGATTCGATTATCTCGATTGTCTTGCTGATAGGAGCCGTGAAATTTGAGAATTTGTATCCCATCTTCTGAGAAGTGAGTCGTGTCTAGTCCTATTTCTGTGGCGACTGGCTCGCGTAAAAAGTTACTACGTTCTTTTATTCCTTCTACTTTGGACGGTTTGCGGGGTGTTGAGGTCTCAGTCTGTACCATTTTAATTATCTTTATTATTCCTACACTATTTTTTGAAAACTAATCTCTTAAATATAATGACTCTTTCTATTTTAACCTCAAAGTATCGCCAACAAGAGCCTAATCTGTATTCAATGTATCGAAACATCTGTC
>CASBQB010000119.1 GCA_949127655.1 Chroococcales cyanobacterium PMM_0086
ATTAAGTGATTGTCTTTTCTCTCTGATTCGCTGTCCGAGTGCTTTAAGCGTAGCGTTGTTCATGATATCTATAGTCATAAAATGATGACTATAAGTCCACGGACTATGATACCCATTTTTGCCCTAGGCACGCGCCAGAGCGTGCGGAAATGCAAGTCAACGCCCCCCTACTACCAAGAAACAGTCATCCTGTCGCACAAAGGGTTAGCTGACGCAACGAGCTCGAAGCCCAATAAAATAAAGGCATCGCTTGTTGCAAAACTCAGGTCTCGAATGACCTCGTTGAGTCCCTAAAAAACCTTCTATATAGATGGAATGGCTTTTATCTCAATCTGCATAAAGACGAATTCACGTTAACTAAAAGCACCTGCTATTCCTCCGATCACAGCAAGTGTTGTTGCGATCATTACGAAAAGTAAGATTATTGTTATTGTTATATCTCGTACTACTTTTATTACGGGAAGTAGTATTCTAATTGTAGATCTTACCACCGCTGTTACCACACCCCCTATTCCTTTTACTACAAATGCTACCCCTATTCCCACAAGTACTATTCCTATTACAGCACTTGTTATTCCGCCTATTCCCACAAGTACTATTCCTATTACAGCACTTGTTATTCCCATGGTCACAGTACGTACTGTTTTCCCTAAATCAAAACTCTCTTGATTTTTACTAACAGGAGTGGGGGTATTTACAGTAACAGGAGTGGGGGTATTTACAGTAACAGGAGTGGGGGTATTTACAGTAACAGGAGTGGGGGTATTTACAGTAACAGGTTGAGGTGGTCGAGGTTTAGGAGGTAGTGTTTTAGAAGTATTAACAACTGGCAAATTAACAGTTTGCGGTAGAGTAAAAGTAAGATCTAGAAATTTATCGAGTCTAGGAATATCCTGTATTTGAGATGAACAGAGATGCTTTAGTCTCTTCACCCAATTACCTACTTGAGGATGATTAACTAATTCAGAAAATAATGGTGATTGATCTGGGTTTTTATAGTCTTCTTTGCTAAAAATTAGCCTTTCTGAATCATAGTACTTTTTCCAGAGTTCAGATCCAGAAGATGTTGCTAAAACAATTAAACTAGTCCAAATCACAATCAGAGAGAAATCATCCATTCTGTCATTAAAAAAAGCACTATTGCGTTCTGGATGTTGAAAGGAAGGATGACCCGTTTCATTACTGTGACTATAGGGCATTCCTAGAACGTATATACCATCATAGTCAACTAAAACACAATTCCCAGACTCTCTAACTAGAATGTTGCCATTTTGGAGATCACCATGTCCCATTTGTAGCTGAGAGATTCTTTTACTAATACGTTTTATCTCATCAGCTAAAGCTAAAAGTCGCTTAGGTTTTTTAATATGCTTTTCCACATATTGATTAAGAGTGAGACCATCTACCCAAGCCATTTTAATAATAGGATAGGATTGACCATGAACCTTGATTCCTTGGGGTTCATAGGTGAATTTGACTAGAAAGTCCTCATTTTGACGATTGAGAAAATTACTGATATATTGGTAGCGTTCTTGGAAGTCTGGAACTTCTTTATGAAAACAACGAATTGCCCACTGAGACTTACTTCGGGAAGATTTGAGAGTTGCACAGGCAGTCAAAGCGAACCCCCCAGAAACTAAAACAGGTAAACCTAAACGACTGTTTTTAATTTCAGCTTCTTGTAGTTCAAGATTACTAAAAGAGAGTTGAGGATTTTGCAGAACTTCCCGATAATCAGACATTGAGGGGTAAGACATCAATAGTCACCAGGGTAACATCATCATTTTTGAGAACTTGCTGAGAAAGTAAATCTTTAATCAAGGTAGTAAAAGACTCTTGATCATTGAGTTGAAATAAGGCTTCCCAAATAGTCGGATCTGTGGTCAAATATTGAGCTAAAGCATCAGTGCAAAGTAGAATTTTGAAAGTGTCTTCTAAGACAACTTCTTGTTTAATCCATTGAGTATTTAAACGTTCCCAAGTATTAGGAAGATGACAGATAGCTTGAGGAGAATTCCCGAAATCTTCTGGGGATAATGCAGGTAGCATCTCAATTTTAGAATTATTTTGACCTTGATAGAAGATACAACTATCACCTAGGGCAGTTAATTTAAAACTTTCTGAATTGAGAAATTCTATACCTGCCATTGTTGCCTGAGTTCCTCTTTCCATTTTGTTGTACATTGTCCAGCGTCTCATTTCAGGTGCTTTCTCAATTCGTTTGTTAGTTGTTTCAATAAAAACCTGATAGACTTCTTTTAATTGTGTAGTTTCTAAAAAACCATTTTCTACAAACTTTTCAACAATTAATTCAGCCCAAATATCACTAAATATACTCTCAGTAGCACCATCTGCAATAGCTACTCTTAAGAAAGTATCGTTTTCAAAAAGTACTTTTGCGCGGTCTTCATATTCTGCTTCACTATTACCTGATTTGGGTAATTGAAACTGTTGAATTTTGAATTGTCTTCCCTTAAACTCTCTCAAAAATGGTGCTATTTGGGGGGAAATAGTTAACTTTACGGGGGTTTCTCTTTCTACTGGGTGTTGCTTTTTCGTAGTATTTTTAATGCGGATAAGATAGAATGATAGAGATGCTCCTAAAAATAAGCAGATACTATCAAAGGCGACATTCAAAACATTATTAATTAGTTGGTTCATTGTTTTTGGGGTTTGTAGCTTTTTTTGGCTGTTATCTATCCATAGCTGCACTTTCCATTGCACCTCTTGTCCCAATATCTAGAAAACTGACTAAAGTAGTAAGATCATTGACATTGTAAGCAAAACCACGAGATTCAGAATTAACTTGAGTAAAACCGTCTATTTTAGCTAGTTTAACCATTCCTGCGGGAAGAGAACTAGACATCCGAAATAGTTTTTCAGCGTAGCTATCAGGTAGTCCGTAAGTAGTAGCAGGAAAAAGTACTTCCCCACCACCTAAACTAGAAAGATGTAAATTGAAAATCAGAACATTACCGTCATTAGTAGAAAGGGATTGAATTTTTTTAGCAATTTCTTCAGGATCTCCATCTGTACTTTGACCATCTGTGATGTGGATTAAGACGGGGGGATAGGAGTTAGGATGTGTTGCACACCAATAATTGAGAACATCATAAGCAGTTTGCATAGCGCTACACATGGGGGTTGTCCCTCCAGCGACTGGTTCAAACCAAACGGGAAATTTAACAGTCGTTTGCACTAATCCTCCGGCACCGTCGGGAACTTTTTTATTACGTTCTTCTACTTTTAGAACATTTGTTTCAAATTCACTGATAGGGTTAACCCATTCTTTGGCTAATTTTCCTGGTAAGGGATTGACAACACCATAATGAGAGTCATAACCGATTACTCCTACTTCAAAATAGTTGCGCACTCCTTCTGCTTTACTACATTTAATGAGTAATTCACTGAAAAAACGATTCATTACATCAGAGAGAACTTGACTTTTAGAGAGTCCCTCCCCAATAGTTTCACTCATTGAACCAGAACGATCAATGGCAAAAAGAAAGGCCGTGGGATTGTTACGACTGATTTCGGCAGTGTAGCTCATGGTATATGCTTATTATTGACAGTCTAGATTTTGTCTATTTTATCTTGTACATAGCACTAAAAGTAAGGTTTAGGTGATTTTTTAAAAATGCTGCTTCCTGCTACTACTAAAAATTTTCATCGAATCTAGTGCGAAAGCTGCCAAATTTAAACCAATATTGTCTAAGTTCATTATGAGGGGTGTGTAAACTAGCTTTAGCTTGGTAAAGCATCACTTTCCGATGACTTCCCATCCAAACTTG
>CASBQB010000120.1 GCA_949127655.1 Chroococcales cyanobacterium PMM_0086
ATTGGAGACGTTGTAGAGGTTCTAGAAGGTTTATTGACTAGAGCTTCTAGCTTAGTATTGGTGTAGTTCTGCCTTTGGCAGTAGATAGAGACAAAAATCATCTTATAGGCTGTAATACCCATACAGTAAGGCTTTTACCAGTACTATGGTGTGGTTCTGCCTTTGGCAGTACATAAACTTAAGTACTATGAGAGTGCTTAAAGCTTTATCCCGTAAAGCTTTGTGATTAGTAATAATGTAGTTCTGTTTTTGGCAGTACATTGATTTAAAAACCAGCTATATACTTTTTATTTACAAACTATTTTAAACATGAGGTAAAGAACTTAGTAAGATTGGTTGAAAATGTACTCAAGGGTCGGCACTACGTGCCTTAATCATTTTTTTTGAATGGTTGTGTGGATTGGGAAAGATAAAAAAGGAATCGTAGAGATGAACATCAGAACTATATTTTGGTTATTTTTTAGTATTTGTTATTGTTGTTCTGTTTCTAACTTTTACTATTGTTGTTGTATATGCGGTTCCTGATTAGCGGGTTTTGCGGACTTGTCTCCCGATTCGACCCCCAACACTCAAACCAGCAGCCCCACCCGATTAATAAGATTAGCTTATTGCGGCAGAAGTGTTCCCGTGTATTAGTATGACTTTTTCGGAATATCACGCATTGTAGGGCATTCTAGCCGCCGTGTAGACGATTCTAGCAATCACCATCTTCAACCATTATAGTAAAATTGTTTTATATCTTCCCTGGTAAAATCATCTTATTTGCGGTTAATTCCTGTATAAAATCGATTTAGGCACGTGTATTATTTTTTCTACTGATATTAAAAATACTTATGAGCAGCCGCACTAAAAAACCCTCTGGATTAGAGAGGGCTTTTAGTTAGTGGTTAGTGGGTTCTTGACTGTTTTCTCAATATCTGCTGATTCACTTTGTACTGCATCTCTCGGTGATATCTGGCTGCTTTTTGTGCGTTGTCAAGGCTAGAGTGTGTCCACTCGGTGTACTCCCCATCTGCATATGTGCAGAAGACATAGTACTTATAGTACCTGTTGGGGGTTTTTTCTACTGTGACGGTTATTTTTTCGACCTCCTTTTGAGGAGTTATTATTTCTTCTGTATTCCAGGCTAGTATGAGCATATCTATTATCCCGAAAAAATCAGGTGAACTAGCCATTGCGCGATCCTCTTAATTGCTTACCTCTCTATTATAATAGATTATTGTGGGAAAAAGCTATAATCGTTATTTGGTCTAACTTTTGATTATCTTATGATTGTTTCCACAAAAGATAAGTTATTTGTATATGATTATTGTGGTAAAAAGCTATAATACCTGATATACTTATAAATATAAGGGTTAGAAAAGTTCAGACCTCCTCTAACCCTAGTCAACCCCATATTGTAAAAAGGATTAATTCTCATGGTAGCGCAATTCTCATCAGCTCGATTCACTGCTGTAATTCAATCCACCATCGCGCTAAATACCAAGTTCGGACCAAAAGTTAAAATCGTACTTTTCTCTGAACAATTGGGAGAGATCGAGATCTGGGAAGACTCTAACTCTGATTTGCTTGATTGTGAAGGGACTGAAGTTGATTTGATTCAATATAAGCCTGGAAAATACAAACGTGCTGGACAGGTTCCCCAATCAGATCCAACCGTTCCTACTGCAAACCTTAAAGAGCAGATAGCCGATCATCTCTCAAAGCATACTACTTTCATGGTTGGTTGCTTCAACCGCATTAAGCGTGAATTTCCAGACGGTACTCCAGATGAGACCGTTCAAAAATTCTCAATGGCTCTCTATATGAGCACTTGCAAGAAATTTGACCTGTAACTCATAGGTTCACTGGGAAGCTTAACGCTTCCCTCAAATAATACACAACTTGGAGAAAAAGAGATGACAGATTACAACGAGAGCGAAAAATTACGAAACTTGGAACATAGTACTATGGCTTGATAATGACCCTGGTTTCTATGACCTATTCTCTGACACAGCTAAAGATTGTTTAGATAGTCAAGATAGCTATCAATCAGCAGAAGAGGCTTTTATTAAATTCTTTGAAGATTTCATTGAAGAAAATCAGCCAGACTTTAGTTCTTTTGAGCTTGGAATTTTTCGAGACATAGTAATATTCAGCTTTCAACAAGCAATAGGACAAATCAACTATCAAGAGATAGCTAATCACTATCTATCTGAGTACATCAACTAAAACCGACAAAGAGGGGACGGCCATCCCCTCTCATTTACCCCTACAGCAGAGGAACCTTAATTATGACAGACAACATTCAAACAACACTCAAGAAACTCAAGCAGCCTATACCACAAAACTTAATCTCTGTCAAAAAGATTAAGAACATGAATATTCAGTACGTCTCTTGGATAGACCTGGCAGAGTTATTAGATCAGATAGTAGGTCTAGGGTGCTGGAGTTGGGAAATCAATCAACTAACAATCAATTCAGAGCGTTTGTTTTTAATTGGTAAACTGACCTTAGAAATTCAAAATGAAATTTTCAGTCAATCAGCAACAGGTACAGAAGAGATGAACTGCTCCTCTTATGGAGATCCATCCTCAAACGCTGAAGCTATGGCATTTAGAAGAGCCGCTGCTAAGTTTGGCTTAGGTAGAGACCTTTGGAGAAAGTAACTAAGTGACCTAGGTACGTCCTTAAACTGCCCAATAACTAAACCAATAGGAGCAACTAAAAATGACTATCAGAGAACCATATAAAGGACGTGGCGGTAAGAGGATACCAGGAGAAGGTAAAACCCTAGGCAGGACACCAATAGACCCTAATACCAGAAGGATCAAGCTTACTTTCTCCATTCCACTAGAGATAAAAGAACAACTTGAGCTATTAGGCAAGGATAAACACAAATGGTTAGAAGAAGCCGTTCTCAAAGATGCAGAACTGTTTAAAAAGTTAGCAGAGGAAAAGAATCAAGAAAATAATGAATGAACACGATATGAGACTTGACAACAACATCAAACTATATCAAGATGGCTTTTTTGATGCCTTAAAGTGGCTAGAGATTCAATCTCAAGACCAAAACTATTTAGCTGGGTATGCTGAAGGCTTAATCGAACGCGACTCATCAGATTATGCTGAAGGGTTTGATGATGGTTTTCTACAGGCGAACCTGAAAAATCATGACTCTTGGAGCTATTTACTAGGGTATAAGAAAGGGAAAGAATCAAGAAAAACTAATGATTTAAAGTAATCTAAACAATGTAATAAAAAGGTGATAGGTATAATAATAGCTTTTGGTATAAACGCACTCTCCAATCATCTTTAAAGTCTTTTATCTATTCTCTATGAACTTAGTCACAACCCTATAGTGATCAAGATCACGGTACAAAAGAAAATCAGGCTCAATAATTAGAACAATGATCTTAAGCAAAGATCTTGAAAGTATCTAATCATTGATTTAATGACCCTTAACACTTTCTCAAGTTCAGCTAACCCTCAACAGCTTCAGGCAATTCAAACAACACAAGGCGCATTATTAATCATCGCAGGTCCTGGTTCAGGGAAAACCTTTACTCTAGTTGAGCGCATTGTCTACCTAATAACTCATAAGAATGTCTCACCTGAAAACTTACTAGTCGTTACCTTTACTGAAAAGGCAGCTGCAGAACTAGTTACCCGTATCTCTAACCGTCTTCATCAAATAGGAATCAAGTTTAATCTCAGTGAGATGTACTTAGGAACATTTCACTCTATCTGTTTAAGGTGGTTAGAAGAGTATCGAGAGTTTACCCGCCTGGCGCGTAACTTTATCTTAATGGATCAGTTCGATCAGCAGTATTTTCTCTATAAAAGAATAAAAGTTTATCAAGCTATCCCCAACATAGAGTTAGTCATTGGTGATACTAAACAGAAGACTTGGGATAAAACAGCAACTCTTCTACGTTGGCTTAATATGGTCAGTGAAGAAGGTTTAGATGGTAACACTCTAATATCTGCTACAGATGCAGCAGTAAGCGTCCTGGGTCAATGTTATGACCTCTATCAACATCAACTAGAGGACGAAAACGCCCTAGACTTCTCCACTATCCAATCTGAAGCTTACAAACTCCTAAAAACTCAACCTGAGATTCTCCATGAACTGCAGCAGAAGATCACTTACTTAATGGTCGATGAGTATCAAGACACTAACACCATTCAAGAGATGATCTTAACCCTCCTAGCCGGAGTAACCCCTAACATCTGTGTAGTAGGGGATGATGATCAAGGACTCTACCGTTTTAGAGGTGCTTCTATCCGTAACATCCTCGGGTTCAAAGATAAGTTTCCCCCAGGTCATTGTCAACAAGTAGAATTAACCGTTAATTACCGCTCACATCCATCTATTATTGACCTCTACAACCGTTGGATGTCCGAACAGGACTGGTGTGTTAATAATCAGGTCTACCGCTTCCCTAAACAAATACAAGCCCGCTCAGATGACTTTCCTGCTGTCCCCTCTGTGGTCAAAGTATCAGCTTTTAATCAAAGAGAATGGCATCAAGAAGTACTAGCCTTTTTAAATGGTCTCAGAGATAAGGGTAATTTAACCGATTGGAATCAAGTCGCTTTTCTCTTCAGGTCAGTTAAAAATGAGCAAGTAACAGCCTTAGCTCAATTTTTGGAGTCAAACAGCATTAGTGTCTATTCACCTCGTTCTAATCAGTTCTTTGAGCGTCCCGAAGTCCGCTTAATGATTGGTGCTCTTATCTTCCTCTTTCCCCAATTTCCTCAAGTTAGACAATGGGACAGTGAAGCTCATTTAGAAATATGGGACTACTATGATCAGCAGTGTTTTACTTACTTTGCTGATGAATTAAGAAAACCCGAAAACTTAGACTTATTAAAGTGGTGCAGAAAAAAAGCTAAGCAACACCTTAACTTAACAGAAAATACAGACTATACCTTCTCTGGTTTGTTCTATGAACTCCTGCAATTTCCTCTCTTTAGTCACTACTTAGACGAAAAGTTACTTCAGAAAAAGGGGATTATTAATAGTCGTGCTATGCGTAACTTAGCCCTCTTTTCTCGGTTATTAGGTAAGTTTGAATATCTCAATAACATCATCGTCTTGACTCCTGGCTTTTTAGAAAAGAATCTTGTAGACCTCTTAAATCAGTTCTTCAGGTTCTTACAGGAAGGTGGTATCAATGAATATGTAGATGAAGCAGAATACGCCCCTAGTGGTTGTGTTTCCTTTTTGACTATTCACCAGTCAAAGGGTTTAGAATTTCCTGTTGTGATTGTCGGTTCCTTAAATGCTTACCCTATTAAGCGTTCTACTCCATTAGAGGAACTTCTAGAAAATAAATACTTTGCGCGTCCACCCTTTGAACCAAA
>CASBQB010000121.1 GCA_949127655.1 Chroococcales cyanobacterium PMM_0086
GCCTTTCTTTTTCTAAAAACTGCTTTAATCATGAATCAGCAATATTATATTTTATCAATCATTATAATGATGAATTATTAAGAATATAATATTTAATTCACTACATAAATAACACTACCAAGAATTTAAATGATCTTTAATTAGTTTTTGTGCATAATTTGGCTCCATTTTTGAATAACCAAATATCTTATCATTTACAGATTTTTCAATAAAGCATATTGTTGGATTAAATGACTTAAAATCAAAAAAAAGATTTTCTATAGTATAGTATTTTGTTGCCGCAACATTAGTACCACCCAAGGAAGCGTTTAACCAAAGATGTTCTAATCCACTAGATTTATTTATTAAATTCTTGAGGTGGTCTAAGTATCCATTTTTTTGTATGGAAATACTAGAGCCTAGTATACAGATTCTCTGTTGTGTTTTAAACATGGTTAATTCTGGTTATGTTTGCTCTAGCATTGGCTAAAACCCTTAGACTGGATTTATTTTAGTTAAGCGGGTGATGAGACTCTTTCTTCACGACATTCAGCATGGGAAGCTGACGTTCTACCACTGAACTACACCCGCGATGCTGATTAATTGATTCTAGATTAAGTTAGTTCATCTTGTCAACAAATCTAGACTACCTTTGAGCACATCTAGGGTCTGTCCAGATACACTAAATAGCAATGCCTCTCTATAAATACGCCCTGCCCGATGTTCTCTAAGATTAGCTGAACCACCACTAGCAACTACAACAGACTGCCCACATCTTCCTGCTAAGTTAATCGCCTTGACACGATACTTTAAACGCTCCTGATAAGTTATTTCCTGATTAGAAAACATCAAAGCTTCTAATTGAGTCCATTCCTGTAAAAGTTGTTCTTCAGTCTTTTCTAGAAAGGGTAAGGACTTTTGCCCGGCGATAGCTTCTAAAAGATCAAGTCCTCCTCTAGCGCAGCCTAAAGCCATATAACCATGATGTAGGACATTTTTGTGATCATTGACTTGCAGGGAATTAGCTGGTTTAAGAGCAATAACCTGTTCTTCTGGTAAAAACCATTGATTGATCTGAGCTTCTACAGTATTAGTCGAAGGAACTGCTAAGAGATTTAAGGGCGGACTTAGGGAAATTTGCCCGCTAACCGGAGTAAAAGGCACTAAACCATAAATAGACTCCCCATTGTCTAAACTTGCCCCTACAATGAATTCAGAGAAGATCCCATAACCAGTAATCCAAGGTACTGTTCCTTCTAAGAGATATCCACCAGAAACAGCAATAGCTACTAAATCAGGTTTGCCTTGGCGGCGTAATTGAGAAACCCCTACCCCAATTAAAATCTCTCCATTTCCCATGTAGGGTAAATAACGCTCTTTTAGTTGTTCATTGTTACTTGCGGTAATTTGGGAGGCAGCGCTTTGATGTTGTGTCTGTAAAAAAGCTAGGGCACCACTGTATCTGGCGAGTGACATCTGCCATTGATAGAAGGTGAGATCGTCCCATTCTCTACCGCCTAAATGTTGAGGTGCTTTTAGGGCTAATAGATTTAATTCACCCAATTCTAATAATGCCTTCTTCAAGGATGGCCAATCTTGATCTAAAATTTCTGCTTTTGGGCTAACTTCTTGTTTTAGGTATTCTTGGAAAACCTTCAAGTGTGAAAAATCAGTAAAAGATGAGCCTTTTTCTGTAGTAGTCCAATTGAGTTGAATTTTCTGCTCAAACCCGCCTCGCTCTTTTTGGCGTTTCTTTTGCTCACTCAAAAGCTCATCTTTAGAAATATTCTCACTTACTAGAATTGCCTCAATTACTTCATAGAGATCCGCTAGTTCTTCTAGGAGTCCTTCTGATTCTGCTTGAGAGGCTTCTTGTGCTTCTTCTAGGAGTTTTTTCCTTAAGGCTTTTTTATATACCGTTTGAGACAGAATCTGAGTATTGCATTCAAGTCCTGCTGCAACGATAATTTCTGGAATTTTATCTCTTACCAGCTTATTAAAGTATTTTCGTATTAAACTCATTGACTATGTGTTGTTTAATAACTAAATTGTCTCTATGTATGACTGTTTTACTCTCAACATAACCTAAGATAGTTTCTATGTGTTCTGAACGTTGCCCTTTGATTTGCTCAATCTCTGTATAGTTGTAATTAACCAAACCTCTAGCAATTTCTTGTCCCTGATGGTCATGCAAAGATACAGCATCAGTTGCAGAGAATTCTCCTTCTATCTTAGTAATACCTGCAGGCAGAAGAGATTTTCCACTTTGGACGATTGCTTTAACCGCACCCTGGTCTAAATATAGCTTACCCATTGGCACTAAGCCATAGGCGATCCAGCGTTTACGAGCATTATCTGTTTTCTTCTGCGGTTCAAACTGTGTCCCGATAGCCTCTCCTTGTAGGATCAGGAGAATATTTTGGGGGACTTGACCATGTGTAATTACCGTTCTCACGCCTGCACTAGTAGCAATACGAGCGGCTGAGAGTTTAGTCAACATTCCACCTGTTCCCCACTGTGAACCTGTGGTAGTAGCTTCTATTTTTAGTTCTGATAACTCTTGTACAGTTACGGTCGAAATAGGCTGAGCGTCATGAACAAACCTAGGATCTGCAGAATAAAGCTGATCAATGTCTGTAAGAATAAATAACCAGTCTGCTTCTATTAAATTCGCTACCAAAGCTGAGAGGGTATCATTATCGCCAAATTTCAGTTCATCTATGGCTACGGTATCATTTTCATTAACAATAGGAATCACGCCTAATTCCAGTAAGGCTTCAAAAGTATTATAAGCATTGAGATAAGAATTGCGCTCCATCAAGTCCCGACGTGTGAGGAGAACTTGAGCAATAGCCTGATCTAAAGTGTTAAATAAATCGTCATAGACTCGCATTAAGCGTCCCTGTCCCACTGCTGCAACAGCTTGTCTGATGATGATGTTTTTTGGTCTCTCTAATAATTTTAAGCGGGCACAGCCCACGCCAACCGCCCCAGAAGAGACTAAAACTACTCGATGTCCTAATCTGCGTAGTTGACTAATCGTTTCTACTAAAGCGGCCAGTGTAGAAAGTGCTAATTGTCCGGTTTCTGGTCGAGTTAGAGTAGAAGTACCTATTTTGATCACGATAGTCTGGTCGGACATACTCAAAGCGCACTAGTTGTGTAAAGGGTTAGAATACTTCCCAAAAAACCCGCCTCCTAGATAAATAATTAGAAGAGGCGGGATCGCCTTAGGAGGTTTTTGGGATAAATACTTTTGTCTCGTGAACATAGACCCAAGCAATCCCCTCAGGATCTTTACTCTGACTCCACTCAGTAAAATCAGACTCCAATTTTCGCTTACCAATAGTACTAGAGTTAATATCTAATCGTTTAGCAAGTTCTGATTGAATAAGTTTTAGACTACCCTCTTCTGCTTCTATCTCAGGTTGAGCAGTCGAGATAGTCGGCGTTATTTCTACTTCAGACTCACCAGCAGATGAAGTTACCTCAATTACTTCTTCAATAATAGGTTCTACAGTTTCAACTGTTGGTGTTTGAGGCTGACTTTTTTTTAATTGAGCTAGTTCAGCTAAGACATTAGCAGCTGAAGGTAATTCTTTAGTACTTTCTAGCGAGTCTTTTTCTGTCTCATCTGTTGCTTCACTCTCATCAAAAATGCTGCCTAAAGCGCTGGCGGTAATAAAATAGTAAACAATACCTTGATTGCCAATATTTTTACGTACTGCACCATATTCCTGGGCTTTTCTCTCTAAAAAGCCTTTAGCTAATCTGTTGTTTAAACTTGTTTTATTAGAGAAGTCAAGGACTGTCAGACAACCCTTATTTTCTTTGATCAATTGATTAAATAAAGGATTGAGTGAATCACATTGGCGTAACCACTGGATCTTATCGTAGACTTTCCAAGCAATAACAGCGGCAATTAAGAGCACTAGCAAAGGCCAGGCCATGGCAATGAGGATAATTCCTACTGCTACAGGAATAATGAGAAGAGAAAAATTCGGTCCATCACTTTCAAAGACTTTTCCTGTCATATTTTTGTTTTTGGTAATCCATAAATCTCAAAAGGGTAACGGCAATCA